>JALCDF010000004.1 GCA_022641375.1 Megasphaera sp.
AACACATCCTCCTGGCTCGTCAGGTTGGTGTACCGGCTATTGTTGTATATCTCAACAAAGCAGACCAGGTTGATGATCCGGAATTGATTGAACTCGTTGAAATGGAAGTCCGTGAACTCCTGAGCTCTTATGACTATCCTGGCGATGATGTACCTATCATCGTAGGTTCCGCTCTGAAAGCTCTCGAAGGCGATGCTGAAGCAGAAAAATCCATCCTTGATTTGATGGATGCTGTTGACAGCTATATCCCGACACCGGACCGCCCGACAGATAAACCGTTCCTGATGCCTGTAGAAGACGTATTCACCATTACCGGCCGTGGCACTGTAGCAACAGGCCGTGTAGAACGTGGTACGATCAAAGTAGGCGACGCAGTTGAAATCGTCGGCCTGGCAGAAAAACCGACCGATACCGTTGTTACGGGCGTTGAAATGTTCCGTAAGATTTTGGACCTTGCAGAAGCAGGCGACAATATCGGTGCATTGCTCCGTGGCGTTGACCGTAAAGATGTAGAACGCGGTCAGGTATTGGCAAAACCGGGTACGATTCATCCGCATACGAAATTCAAAGCACAGGTATATGTGTTGACAAAAGATGAAGGCGGCCGTCATACACCGTTCTTCAACGGCTATCGTCCGCAGTTCTACTTCCGTACGACAGACGTAACCGGCGTAATCCAGTTACCGGAAGGCACTGAAATGTGCATGCCTGGCGATAACGTCAAGATGGACGTCGATTTGATTACACCAATCGCTATTGAAGCAGGTCTCCGTTTCGCTATTCGCGAAGGCGGCCGTACAGTAGGCGCTGGTGTTGTATCTGAAATCGAAGGCTAATACGATTATCGTATAACACAATAGACTATTAAAAGCAGCTTGCAATGCAGGCTGCTTTTTTTAACGATACGGCATGATGATTTGTGTCCCACAATTGCTTTTCAAGGGTGTTATTTAGTGATATAATTACTTAGATATGCCTAATATATAGACAGGAGGGATATAAATGGCAGATGATCGCATTATTACGGCGTTAGACGTTCATTCCCTGGAAGATATGGAACATCTTGTCACTCTGTTGGGTGACAGCATTTCTTTTTATAAAGTTGGTATGGAACTATTTTATAGTGTCGGCCCTGATGCAGTACGATATTTAAAGAGTCAGGGGAAGCATGTGTTCCTTGATTTGAAACTTCATGATATTCCTAATACCGTCGGGCAAAGCTTGCGGGCATTGACCCGGCTGGGTGCCGATTTGATGACGATTCACAGTTGTGGCGGCCGGGATATGATGGCTGCTGCTGCGGCTGCTGTCGCAGATGAAGCGGCCAAACTCAATATAAAACGTCCCCGTTTGCTGGCAGTGACGATTTTGACCAGTATAGATGAAACGGCCTGGCAGGAAATCGGCGGCAAGTGCAATATTTCCGATACCGTCAGGGGACTGGCAAAAATGGCGAAGGAAGCCGGTATTGATGGCACCGTTTCTTCCCCGTATGAAGCCCGCGAAATCCGTGCGATGAACGGTTCGGATTTTCTTATTGTGACCCCGGGAATTCGTCCGTCTTTTGCCGTTGCCAATGACCAGAAACGGTTTACGACGCCGGCCCAGGCATTAACCGATGGAGCTTCTCATCTGGTTATCGGCAGGCCCATTACGCAGGCCGCTGATCCGGTGGAAGCAGTCAGAAAGATTACTGCGGAAATTCGTGATATACATTACTAATCGATAATAAAAAAACAGCCGCAAGCACGGCGGAATGGAGACAGAATTAGTATGATGACAGAAGAACAGGTACGGCAATTATTAGTAGAAACAAAGGCGGTACTGGAAGGTCATTTCCTCCTTACTTCGGGATTGCACAGCCCCTTGTATGTAGAAAAATTTAATGTCCTGCAGCATCCTGAATATACGGAAAAACTTTGTAAAGAATTAGCAGCACGATTCAAAGACCAAAAGGTACAAACCGTGCTGGGGCCGATGACCGGCGGTATCCTTTTGGCCCATGAAGTGGGCAAGGCGTTGGGAACGCGGGCTATTTTTACGGAACGCGAAAAAGGTGTCATGACGCTGCGGCGCGGTTTTCATATCGAACCGGGTGAACGGGTCCTCATCGTAGAAGATATCGTGACTACCGGCGGTTCGGTACAGGAAGTTGTTGACGTTGTTAAAAAAGCCGGCGGCGTCATTGTCGGTGTCGGCCTTCTCGTTGACCGCAGCGGCGGCCATGCCGAATTCGGAGTGCCAAAAGAAGAAGTGCAGGCTCTCTTGCATTTGACGGTACCTACATACAAACCGGAAGAATGTCTTCTTTGTAAACAAGGCATACCCATGACTGAACGTGGCAGCCATCATTTGAAATAAATCGTTTAGGAGATGTACCTATGGAAATGTTATGGGCGATAACGCCTTTCTTTTTGGCCGGCTTCTTTGCTACGGTATATGCTCGTTTTACGGGTATCAATATCAGTATGTGTGTATTGTTTTCGTACTTGTATATGGGTGCAACGCCTGTAGAATGTATTGTCGGCATGTTGATGTTCAATGTCTTTACGTATTTTACGACCTATACGCAGATCCATCGGATGAATGTCAAGAGCATGGTGTTCTTCCCGGGGATTCGTATGGCCATCCCTGTGTTGCTTACCATTGCGATTGCGGCGCTTAACGCGTTTTTAGGGATTATTTTCTTTATTTTCTGTTTCCTCATGGAAATTTTCGCCAAATCATATAAAGAAATGACACCTAAAGTGAGGCCGGAAAAGCAGCAGCTGGTCAAATTGGCAATCATTGCCGGCGTCGTGATTTCCGTTGGCGTGGCTATTGTTCAATTTGTTCCGGAAAATTATTATTATATCCTCGCTGGCATAGCGGTCTTGCTGTATACAGCCCTTATGTGGTTCGCCGGTGATCGCCATAAATGGAGCGATGTCTGGGATAGATTTCTTTATGGGACCATCTTTGCTGCCGGACTGACCGGAATCGATGGTACCGATTGGTTGCAGTCGATGCAGCGCAGCAAGAGTGCATCCGTCTTGTCACGGTGCTACCCGATTGTCATCAATGGCGGCATGATTATCGCGCTTGTCGTGAGCTATCTGATGTACCATTATTTTTCCCTCGGGGCGCTTTTTGCAACGATCGGTTCAGCCGTAGGCGTTCGCCTCTTCGGCCTTACGGAATACAGTACCAAGGGAAAATTTTCTTACGTAACCATGGGCCTCGCTGTATTGACGGCGCTTGTGTTCATGATTCTCCAACCGGTACCATCCGGCTTTCCGGTGATTCCTATGGCGGATGAGTCCATGGGATTCTTCCAATTTTAACAGACAGGAAAACAAACCCGCAGCAGAGTATCAATAGCTGCGGGTTTATATTTTTACGGGTGGATACTCCGTTGTAAGTATGTTACAATAGCGGGATGAAAGGAGGCCGGGTCATGGCGAAACAAAATTTGATGCGAGGTTATATCTGTGCCGGTGGCGGAGCTGTTATCTGGGGCATTACCGGGACAGTAGGACAATATTTACTGACGCACTATCACATGGATGCCTATTGGATTACAAATATGCGCATGTTTTTTGGCGGAATGGTGTTACTGTTTTTATCCCTTCCCCATTGGAAATCGATGGTGGGGATGCTGAAAGACAAAAACGATTTTCTTCATCTGTTGGGTTATTCCCTGCCGGGACTGCTGATGAGCCAGCTTGCTTTTTATATCTGTATTTTTTATTCCAATTCCGGCACGGCAGCTATCCTTTGCTCTCTGAGCGTGGTGATGATGGCCGGTATTTCTTGTGTTGGCGGCCGGCGGCTGCCATCGTTGCAGGAAGGGCTTTCTCTGCTGCTGGCTGTGGTCGGGGTATTCCTGCTGGCTACGAACGGAGACTGGTCATCGATGGCCTTGTCACCGGCAGGCTTGTTTTGGGGACTGATTGCGGCTGTCGGCGTTGTCTTTTATTCGTATATGTCGCAGCAGTTGGTGTGGAAATGGGGCAGCGTTCCCGTCAATGCCGTCGGCATGTTCATGGGAGGCCTTTGTCTGACCGTCTTTCTCCAGCCATGGCATGAGATTCCTGCGTTAGATCCGTTTGGATTTCTCTTATTGGCAGCATTGGTCCTCATTGGTACGGATTTCTCTTATTGGCAGCATTGGTCCTCATTGGTACGGATTTGACATATATCTTATTCCTGCGCGGTGTAGGGGATATCGGGCCGATTAAGGCAACGTTGTTCAGTACGTTGGAGCCGGTATCGTCTGCGATGTGCTCGGCGTTTTTTCTCGGAACGATGTTCGATATACCGGAATTGGTGGGATTTGTCTGCATCTTGATGACGGTGTTCCTGGTCATGGCCAAATTCAGGGTCGGAGGATAATCATGGCAAGGATAAAAAAATGGGTAATTGCAATCTGTTTTGTTATCATCATGGCGCCTGTCAGTATGGCATCAGCCTGTGCCACTGAAATTTCCGGACATATTATTTCAACTCAGCTATTGACGGCGCTGCCATCTTATCATATTATGATAAATAAGCAGGGGTTGAAGACCTGTTGTCTGACTGTACCGGCATATTGCTGCAATGGCGTTTTGATGTTGCCGCTGCGCCGGATCGCAGAACAACTCGGGTATGCAGTTACCTGGGATGAAGAAGAACAGGCAGCTCTTGTAGATATAGATATCGCTTTTATGTATTTTTATCCTCGGGAAGACCGATACTCCCGTATCGGTACTGTGAAGGGGGGACATCTGGATGCATCGTATCAATACGGTGCCGGTCCCATTATCATAGAAGGGAAAATGTACGTGCCGGCCCGGGTGTTTGAAGCATTTTTTAACGATGTTACTGTTCAGGATAGGAATACATATATTACATCACAGCGGATTCCGTTATAGTAGGAGGAAACAATGGATATTGAACAATATATTGTGAAAATTGATACCGATACAGTGGTTATGGCGATGCGCGATTATTTTGAAGCCCGTCGTAAAGGGTGCCATGAAGATATGGAACAGCATCTGGCTGTAGCCGAAGCCTGCATTAAAGAATTAAATGAAATGGCGGGCCCCATTGTTACGGAAGCTGATACAGAAAACACGGAGATAGATCATCTGGATGCGTTGTCAGCAGATGATGACAGCGAGGAACTGGACATGGATGATATGGATACTCTCGAGTTATCGCCGGAACCGAAATGGTGCAGCTAACGATTGTTTTTTACAAAAAAATCTTGACTTTAGTCCCTCATATATATAAAATAGATAGAGAGTATAGAAGGCAGTCCTGTGAGACTGCGCTATTCCTGTTATCATGTTGTACCTTTAATGTAGTCCGGAGAGGCTAAAAAGGGACGTATTTGCCATGCTTATAATATGACCTTTGCCTTTGGGCAGAGGTCTTTTTTACAAGGAGGATTCAATGATTAGTTTACAGGGGAAAAGCCTGTTGGGACTCCAGGGAGTGCCCAGGGAAGAAATTGAACTGATCCTGCGCGTGGCGCGTAAGATGAAGAAAGTCATTGATAGCGGAGATAAAAAATTATCTCTCTTGAAGGGAAAATCAGTATGTAACATGTTCTGGGAACCCAGTACACGGACACGGGGTTCTTTTGAAATGGCTGCGAAATATTTGGGTGCCGATGTCATCAACTTTACACCGCGGGGCAGTTCTATCCAAAAAGGAGAAAGCTTTCGTGATACCCTCCTGACGGTCATGGCGATGGGGGTCGATGCTATCGTTATGCGTCATAAACAGGAAGGCTCGGCGGTGCTGGCTCACCAATGCGTATCACCGCTGATTATTAATGCCGGCGACGGGGCCCATGAACATCCGACACAGGCACTGCTGGATTTATTTACGATGCAGGATGTAAAAGGCCATATAGACGGATTAAAAGTAGTGATTGTCGGAGATATCGATCATGGTCGTGTAGCACGCTCCAATATTTACGGCCTGAAAACATTAGGAGCCGATGTGCATCTTGTCGGCCCGCGGACGCTGCTGCAGCCGGAACTCGAAGCGATGGGCGTCACCGTGCATTATAATCTGGATGAAGCTCTTGAAGGGGCCGATGTCATCAACGTACTGCGCATCCAGCGGGAACGGCAGGGAATCGGTTTTTTCCCCAGTGCCGGCGAATATAATTCATTATTTGGGATTAATGCCCAACGAATCCAAAAAGCAAAAAAAGATGTGCTGATCCTTCATCCCGGTCCGATGAACCGCGGTATTGAAATCGGCACAGATGTATGCTACGGCGAACATTCCTCTATTCAGGAACAGGTCAAAAACGGTGTTTCTGTTCGCATGGCTATATTATATTTAACCATTATAGGAGGCGATGACGTTGACACTACTCGTTAAAGGCGGCAGAGTAATCAATCCGGCAGCTCAGCAGGACGAAATTTGTGATATCCTCGTGGAAGACGGAAAAATCAAAGCAGTAGGCAATCACCTGGATGAAACCGGTGCAGAAGTATTCGATGCTTCCGGACTGGTTGTGGCTCCGGGATTCATTGATATGCACGTGCATCTTCGTCAGCCCGGCCAATCGGCCAAGGAAACAGTGGCAACCGGTACGCGGGCTGCAGCGGCCGGGGGCATTACCCGGGTAGCGACGATGCCGAATACTAATCCGGTCATTGATAAGTCGATCATCGTCGAAGGAATGAAATATAAGGCGGAACATGAAGGCGTCGTCAAAGTTGAAATCGTCGGCGCTATTTCCAAGGGACTCAAAGGACAGGAACTGGCGGCGATGGGAGCCATGGCCAAAGCCGGTGTGGCGGCATTTTCCGATGATGGCCGCTATGTAGAAGATTGTGATTTCATGCGCAAGGCTATGGAATATGCCAGTATGTTCCACAAGGTCATCATTGACCATTGTGAAGAACAAGCTCTTGTGGCCGGCGGCAATATGCATGAAGGAATTGTTTCCAATGAACTGGGACTGAAAGGGCGTCCGGCAGTAGCGGAAGATATTGCCGTAGCCAGGGATATCCTGTTGGCGGAAGCGACGCATACGCCGGTCCATATCGCCCATATCAGCACGAAAAATGCAGTCGATATGGTACGCCGGGCAAAGGCAAAGGGAATCAGGGTGACGGCAGAAGCGACGCCGCAGCATATGATCCTGACCGATGAAGCGCTGCGGGGATATGATACACGATTCAAGGTCAATCCGCCGCTGCGTTCGGATGATCACCGGCAGGCGGTTGTTGACGGGCTGAAGGACGGTACGATCGATGCGATCGTTACCGACCATGCGCCACATGAATGGGAAGAAAAAGATGAAGAATTCAATGTAGCTCCCAGCGGATTTGTAGGGCTTGAAACGAGTATCGGAGCTGTCCTGACGTATTTATATCATACCGGGGTTGTCGATTTGATGACGATTATCCGGGCGTATACGACTGGGCCGGCAAAAATCCTCAACCTGCCCGCCGGAGTCATCGCACCCGGAAAGGATGCGGACCTGACGCTGATTGATTTAGATAAAGAATGGGTAGTTGATTCAGATGCGTTCTATTCAAAAGGCAAATCATCGCCTTTTGATGATATGATATTCAAAGGGAAACCAGCTGCTACTATAGTAGACGGTGTCGTTGTGATGAAAAACGGGGAGGTTTTACGATGAAGGGAATTCTCATATTAGAGAATGGACAGAAATTTTATGGTACCATGCTCATGAATGAACCAGCTGTGGGCGAAGTCGTATTTAATACAGGCATGACAGGGTATCAGGAAACGTTTACAGATCCGTCGTATGCAGGACAGATTATTACCATGACCTACCCGCTTATCGGTAACTATGGCCTGTTTCATGAAATCGAACAGGCAGACCGCCCCTATGCGGCGGGATTCATTGTCAGCGAACTGTGCGAAGAACCGAGCAACTGGCAAAACGAAGGAACCTTATCGACGTTCATCATGACCCATCATATTCCCTGCCTTTATGGGGTAGATACACGGGCGATTACCCGGGCTATCCGGAGCCAGGGCGTCATGAAAGGTGTTATCGTTCCGGAAACAATGGATGAAGACAGCATTCGTGAATTATTCGATACGCCATTGGAAACACAGCTTGTCCGCCAAGTGACGACACGGGAAATCAAGCATATGGGCAATGGCAAATATCATGTTGCGGTCATGGACTATGGTGCCAAGAATAATATCCTTCGCGACCTCGTAAAAAATAACTGCCGGCTGACTGTTTTCCCTGCTGAAACCAAGGCGGAAGAAGTACTGGCGACGAATCCGGATGGTATATTCCTCAGCAATGGGCCGGGCGACCCGAAAGATGTGCCGTATATCGTTGACGAAGTAAAAAAAATGATAGGGAAGAAACCGATTTTCGGTATCTGCCTGGGATTGCAGATGCTGGGCCTGGCCTTAGGCGGCAAGAGCCGTAAGCTGACGTTTGGCCATCGCGGTGCCAACCATCCGGTGAAAGATGTCCGGACAGGACGGGTATATATCACGTCGCAGAACCACGGCTATGTCATCGATGAAGAATCGCTGCCCAAAGATGTAATCGTTACCCATCGTAACCTTCATGATAATACGCTGGAAGGATTCGAATATCCGCAAAAACAGATTATGTGTGTTCAATATCACCCGGAAGCTTCACCGGGACCGACTGATAATTTGTATTTATTTGAACAATTTATCAAGATGATGGAGGAAAACTAATATGGTAGAAGGTTTAAAGAAAGTACTCGTTATTGGTTCCGGTCCTATTATTATCGGCCAGGCCGCAGAATTTGACTACGCCGGCACGCAGGCTTGCCGGGCGTTGAAAGAAGAAGGATTGGAAGTTGTCCTGATCAATAGTAACCCGGCAACCATCATGACCGATGAAGACATTGCCGACCGGGTATATGTCGAACCCATCTCCGTAGAATACGTCACGGAAGTCATTGCCAAGGAACGTCCCGATGGCCTGCTGGCAACGTTAGGCGGCCAGGTCGGGCTGAATATGGCCGTCGAACTGGCTAAAGCCGGCGTCCTTGATAAATACCATGTCCGTTTGCTGGGTACGCGCCTGTCCTCTATTGAAGAAGCGGAAGACCGCGAACTCTTTAAAAAGGCGATGAATGATATCCAGCAGCCAGTGCCGGAAAGTGATATTTTTGAAGATGTCCAGTCGGCCATTGAATTTGCAGACCGCATCGGCTATCCTATCATCGTGCGTCCGGCGTATACCCTGGGTGGTACCGGCGGCGGCATTGCCAAAGATGAAGACGAACTGTTCATGATCGCTACCCGCGGCATCAAACTCAGCCCTATCAACCAGATCCTCGTAGAACGGTCAGTAGCCGGCTGGAAAGAAATCGAATATGAAGTCATGCGCGATAAGGCAAACAACTGCATTATCGTTTGTAATATGGAAAATATCGACCCTGTCGGCATCCATACGGGGGATTCTATCGTCGTAGCACCGAGCCAGACGCTGAATGATTTGCAGTATCAGATGCTGCGTACGGCTTCGCTGGCGATTATCCGCCGGCTGAAAATTGAAGGTGGCTGCAACGTCCAGTATGCACTGGATCCCGATACGAATCAGTACTATGTCATCGAAGTCAATCCCCGGGTCAGCCGTTCATCGGCCCTGGCTTCCAAAGCGACGGGTTATCCCATTGCCAAGGTAGCGGCCAAAGTTGCTACCGGACTGACGCTGGACCAGATTACGAATGCTGTTACGGGTAAGACGACAGCATGTTTTGAACCGACGCTGGATTATTGCGTCATCAAATTCCCACGCTGGCCTTTTGAAAAATTCGCCCTGGCCGACCGCACGCTGGGAACGCAGATGAAAGCCACCGGTGAAGTCATGTCCCTGGACCGTACCTTTGAAGGGGCTCTCCTCAAAGCAGTCCGGTCTCTTGAAATCGGCGTCAACTATTTGTCCATGAAGAAACTGCAGAGCAAATCGCTGATCGATATCGTTGAATTATTGCAGAAACAGGATGATGAACGGCTGTTTGTCGTCACACAGGCCTTGCGGCTGGGAATCAGTGAAGAAAAAATCCACTACATTACCGGCTATGATATGTGGTTCCTGGGTAAGCTCAAAAAAATAGTCGATCTGGAAGAAGAGCTGCGTTGTAATAATCTGACCATTGAAAATGTCCGTCATGCCAAACGATACAGTGTTCCCGATGCGATTATTGCCGAACTGACCAGCAAAACGGAAGAACAGGTCCGGGAATTCCGCGTGCAGCACCATATTATGCCGACATTTAAAATGGTAGATACCTGTGCAGCTGAATTTGAAGCAGCTACGCCGTATTATTATTCATGCTATGCAGCGGAAGATGAAGTCAAGCCGCTGGGAAATAAGAGCGTTATTGTCCTCGGGTCCGGACCGATCCGTATCGGCCAGGGGATTGAATTCGATTACTGCTCCGTTCATTCCGCCTGGGCACTTCGTAAAGCCGGCATGAACAGCATTATCATCAATAATAATCCGGAAACCGTTTCTACTGACTTTGACACATCGGACAGTCTGTATTTTGAACCGCTGACCGTGGAAGATGTCATGAATGTCGTCCAAAAAGAACAACCTGTCGGCGTTATTTGCCAGTTCGGCGGCCAGACGGCTATCAATCTGGCAGCGCCCCTGGCCAAACGGGGAGTCACTGTCCTGGGTACATCCGTCGATGGCATGGACCGGGCGGAAGACCGGGAACGATTTGATGAAGTGTTGGCAAAATTGAATATTCCCCGTCCGGATGGACGTATCGCTACCAGCGATAAGGAAGCTATGAAAGTTTCCAAGGAACTGGTATTCCCGCTGATTGTCCGCCCGTCTTATGTCCTCGGCGGCCGGGCCATGGAAATCGTATACAATGAAAAAGAACTGGAACGGTATCTCCGGGAAGCGGTTATCGCCTCTCCGGATCATCCCATCCTGATCGATGAATACATGGTAGGCCGTGAAGTTGAAGTAGATGCCGTTGCCGATGGTACGGACGTATTTATTCCGGGCATCATGGAACAGGTAGAACGGGCCGGCGTCCATTCCGGTGACTCCATTGCCGTATATCCGCCGCAGCATCTGGATTCGGAAATGATCCAACAGATTGTGGATTATACGACACGGATTTCCTTGGAATTGCAGGTCGAAGGGGCTGTCAATATCCAGTTCGTCGTATCGAGAGGCAAACTGTATATCATCGAAGTCAATCCCCGGTCCAGTCGTACGGTACCGTTCCTGAGCAAGGTAACACATGTGCCGATCATTGAAATCGCTACGCGTATCGCCTTGGGCGAATCCTTGAAAGATCAGGGCTATCACAGCGGCCTGATGCCGGCCAAACCGCATGTAGCGGCAAAGGCACCGGTATTCTCCTTCAGTAAGATTGGGCTGGCAGAAATTGCCCTGGGACCGGAAATGAAATCGACCGGCGAAGTCATGGGTATTGGCCGGACCTATTCAGAAGCGTTATACAAAGCTGTCAATGCAGCTAAAATGAAGATCCCCGCCGGCGGGACTATCCTGGTGACGGTAGCCGATCGTGATAAAGCCGAAGCCTTGCAGCTGGCCAACGGGTTTAAAGACCTGGGATATCACATCATTACGACCGAAGGAACAGGCAAGTATTTTAATGAACATGGTATGTCGGTAGAAGTGGTCCGCAAGATTCATGAAGGCGGCCAGAATATTGCTACGTTGATCCGTAACGGCAAGATCGATTTGGTCCTGAATACGCTGACCTATGGCAAACATCCTGAACGGGATGGATTTAACCTGCGCCGTATGGCGGTTGAATTGGCAGTACCCTGCCTGACCTCGCTGGATACGGCCCGGGAAGTATTGCGCGTCTTTGCCAATAAAGGCAAGGGAGACGGCTATCATACCGTAGCTGCCCTGCAGGATTATGATACGGATAAATAGACGGGAATGACTGCCTGCAGGTGATCATACAGGCATGGTATAAACAGCACCCCATTTTGACCGCCGGTTAATAAACCGCGGCGTAAAATGGGGTGCTTATCCATTGCGTAAACAGGGGATGGATATTAAAAAATATGTAAAAAAAGTGCATATTTTCTTGACAAAATATTAAAATACATATATAATGAATAAAAATTCAATAAGAAAAGAAATAACGTATTGAATAGAATTTATATAATGAATTTATGTATAGAGGAGCCATTGCATGAAAACGAAAGTATTTATAGATGGTCACGCCGGGACGACGGGGCTGCGGATCCACGAACGCCTTGCGGACCGCAGTGATATAGAATTGATTACGATCGATGAAGAACATCGTAAGGATGAAGCATCGATCCGGCAATGTATGAAAGCCGCTGATATTACATTCCTCTGCCTGCCGGATGCGGCAGCCGTAGAAGCGGTGAAGCTGGCCGAAGGGTGCAATGTCCGTATTATCGATACATCGACGGCCCATCGCACGATGCCGGGCTGGACGTATGGTTTTCCGGAATTATCGGCACAACAGCCTGCGGCCATTGCCCAAAGCGACAGAGTTGGCAATCCGGGCTGTCATGCCAGTGGCATGATTGCCGCAATCCAGCCGTTGATCAAGGCGGGACTGATGCCGGCAACATATCCAGTTACGGCCTTTTCCCTTACCGGATACAGCGGCGGCGGCAAAAAGATGATTAGTCAATACAAGGATCAGAAGGCCGATGAGCTGTATGCACCTCGTCAATACGGACTGGTGCAGCAGCATAAGCATTTGAAAGAAGTCATTGCTGTCTGCGGACTTACGGCGACGCCGATATTTACACCTATCGTCGATGATTATTACAGCGGTATGGAAGTCATGGTTCCACTGTTTACGGATATGATGCAGGGGAAGCCCGCAAAGAAAGATATCTGGCAAGCCTTGGCAGCTCATTATGAAGGCAGCTCTTTTGTGCATGTGCTGTCGTTAGGAGAAGATAAAGGCGGCTACATTGCGGCCAATGCATTGAGCGGGTACGATGACATGGAAATCATCGTTACCGGCAATGATGACCGTGTCGTCGTCACGACGTTGTTCGATAACCTCGGCAAGGGTGCTTCCGGGGCAGCCATACAAAATATGAATATTATGTTAGGATTGGATCCGAAAACAGGATTGAATCTGTTACGATAACCAGACAGGAAGGTGGAGTAGTTATGAAACAGGAATATGATGATATTTGCATTCCCAAGGGATTTAGTGCGGCCGGTACCTATAGCGGTCTTTGCAAAAAGCGCGTAAAATTAGATTTAGCGATGATCGTCAGCCAGAATGACTGCTCTATTGTGACTGCCTGTGAGGGTACTACGACTTGTACCATCGGCAAGACCTTGGTTTTGCATAATGGTACAGCCCTTCCTGAAGGTGAACGGGGCAAAGAAGTTCAAAAAGAAGTATGCCGGGCCGTATCGAAACGGCTGGGGATACCGTCATATGATATTACCGTAGGTGCGTACGGAGATGCTCGTCAGTATTTCAAACCGTCGCTGCTCATCAACAGCCTGTCTACCCTGACGGCCGGCTTATCGTCGGCTCATGGCGGCCAGGTAGGTATGGTCATAGATAATAACGGCGATATCAGCGGCAGTACGGTTCCGTTTTGCGGTGATTGTCATATGAGTGGGATTGCCGCTGACGGCATGGAAGGACAGGCCGGATTGTGCATCATAACGACTGATGTGGCTACGAGCCCGCAACAGATTGAAAAGGCGCTGACGTTGTGCCATCAGATGATGGATTTGGAAGAGTTTAGAATTATTGTCATGTCTAATGGTGCGGCAACTCATTCGGCGAATGCGGCTGAACTGGCGCAGGCCATGCAGCAGCTTTTTAAAGAATTAGGGTTCCAGGATGCACTGCAGGCTTGTTCGTAATATTCGTGATGTAATGAATCACATATATGGGGGAATACAGGGATGGTTGAATTGAAACACTTTAATGATATCAGTGCTGTCACAAATGCGCAGAAGGCGCAGATACTGATGGATGCATTACCGAATATCAAGAAATATAATGGAAAAATCGTGGTCATCAAATATGGTGGCAATGCCATGATAAACGAGGATTTACGTCAGTCCGTCATGGCGGATATCGTTCTTCTGAACCTGATTGGTGTAAAGGTCGTCCTGGTCCATGGCGGCGGCCCGCATATCAAAGAAATGCTCAATAAGATAGGGTTGGAATCTAAATTCCTGAATGGCCTCCGCGTTACCGATGCAGCTACCATGAAGATTGTCCAGATGGTACTGGCCGGCCAGGTCAACAAAGACCTGGTCAATCTCATCGGGTCCCTCGGCGGGGATGCCATCGGTCTTTGTGGTCTGGACGATCAGATGATCAAAGTACGCAAACAGGATGATGCGTTAGGCTATGTCGGCAAGATCGTCGATGTCGATGTCGAAATCATCCGGGACAATCTGGATAAAGGGTATATTCCCGTCATTTCCACAATCGGGACCGATACACAGGGACAATCGTATAATATTAACGCCGATACGGCGGCAGCGGTCATTGCCGGCGCGTTGAATGCGGAATGTATGCTGAATATGACGGACATCGATGGGGTGCTGGAAGATAAAGAAAAACCGGACACATTGATCCGGACGATGACGCTGACCCAGGCGGAAGAATTGAAAAAGCGGGGTATCATTGCCGGCGGCATGCTTCCCAAGGTGCAGTGTTGTACGGATGCGATCCAGGCCGGTGTCAAACGGGTCTTCATCATCAATGGTACCGTACCGCATGCGATTCTCATCGAGCTCCTGACAGAAGAAGGTCTGGGGACGATGTTTATCGGACACTATTCTGTAGTGGGCCATTAGCGTTTATATATTCGAGGGAAATACAGGGAGGAATTACATCACATGCCACAAAATTTCGAAACGATGGATAAAGAATATATCGTCAATGTATATAACCGGCTGGATGCCGTCATTGATCACGGCAAGGGCTCCGTTTTATATGATGTCAACGGCAAGGAATATATTGACCTCAGTGCCGGCATAGCCGTCAATATTTTTGGTGCCTGTGATGACGAATGGAAAAATGCCGTCATTGCACAGCTCAATAAATTAAGCCATATTTCTAATGTTTTTTATACGGAACCGCAGATTATCCTGGCCAAGAAGCTTTGCGAAAAAACGGGGATGAAGAAAGTATTTTTTTCCAATTCCGGCGCGGAAACGAATGAATGTGCGATAAAAACAGCCCGTAAATATTCTCATGATAAATACGGCGACGGCCGGTTTACCATCATTACGTTGAAAAACAGCTTCCATGGCCGTACGCTGGCAACATTGGCTGCCTGCGGGCAGGATGACCTGCATGAAGATTTCGGCCCCTTCCCGGCGGGATTCGTCTATGCCGATCCGGATGATTTTGAATCCGTAAAAAAATTGGCCGAAGAAAATAATGTGTGTGCCATCATGATGGAAATGGTCCAGGGTGAAGGCGGCGTCCATCCGTTGGATAAAGAGTTTGTTCAACAGGTTGCGGCGTATGCCCACAGTCATGATATCCTTGTCATCGTCGATGAAGTACAGACCGGCAATGGCCGTACAGGAGCTTTATATGCGTATATGAATTATGGTATCCAGCCGGATATCGTTACGACGGCCAAAGCTATCGGCGGCGGCCTTCCCTTTGCGGCAACGATGTTTGCTGATTCCTGTCAGCATACGCTGACCAGTCATACCCATGGATCTACCTTTGGCGGCAATCCTATTTGTGCTGCCGGGGCGATTTCCATCATAGACCGCATTGATGATGCGCTGTTGAAAGACGTACGGGAAAAAGGCGCGTATATCAAACAGGAACTGGAAAGCTGTCAAAATGTTGAAGGCGTATCCGGTATGGGTCTGATGATCGGGGTTACGTTGAAAAAAGATTTGAATACCGTTGTCAATGAATGCATCGATGCCGGTGTCCTGGTCCTTACGGCCAATGGATTATTGCGGCTCCTGCCGCCGCTCAATATTCCCTGGGATGTCCTGAAAAAGGGGATTACTGTCATTAAGAGCATTATTGATGCCTGAATTGTGCTGAAATTGTAACGCGTTTATCGTTTCGTTGTCACAGCCTCCTTGTATACTTAATCGTAATGAAGGAGGAATGACTGCTATGAAGAATTTAAAATACAAAGCGATAGCGTTGGGTATGGCAATCGTGTTAAGCGTTGCTGTCTACAGTTCGGATACGCTGATGAATGAAGAAGCAGGTCATACCATTGTGGCAGCCGTCATGCATCAGTCTGCCGCCATACACAGACTGCCGTTTTTACGATAAATTAAGATAGAAACCATAGATTTTCACAAATATATACTGCCGGAATCGGAGCCACCGATTTTTCTGCAGTATATATTTTTTTTACTTGCTATTCATCCATATTTTGCTTACAATTGAGTAAGAAAAAAATACAAAAGCAAAGGAAGAGGATAAGGAGAATAACATGAAACATTTAAAGATAGCATACAGTTTTGACGTACAATATTATTTTGTAGACAGTGATCGCGATATCGTTCCGGTGGAGCAGACCGATTTTACGGATGTTGCTGTAGCCGTTTTGTCAGATCAGGATTTTTCGTATATCGATAAAATAGATGCCACGGGATTTGGCATTCCCATCATGGTCATCATGCCGGGCGGAGAAAAGATGCCGGTCCACTATGCTGATAAAGTAGATGCTGTCATTACGGAAGAAATGGTCAATAAAAGCCGCTGTATCGTTACGGCCGAACGCCTGGCCAGCCGGTATGAACAATCCGTACTGCCGCCGTTTTTTGCCGATTTGGTGGATTATGTCAGCGAAAAGAATAACCCATTCGACTGTCCCGGCCATCAGGATGGTGCTTTTTTTAAGAAGCATCCGGCCGGCCGCTATCTTTATGATTTCTATGGACCTCATATTTTCCAGTCGGATATTTGCAATGCCGATGTTACCCTCGGGGACTTGCTTATTCATGAAGGTCCGGCGTTGGAAGCGCAGGATTTTGCAGCCGAAGTGTTCCATGCCGATAAGACGTATTTCGTTTTAGGCGGATCGTCCGCGTCTAATAAAATCGTGACGACGGCATTGCTTACGCCGGGGGACCTCGTCCTGTATGACCGCAATAACCATAAATCCGTGGCTATCGGGGCCCTGATTGAAGCCGGCGCAGCTCCGGTATATTTGGAAACGGCCCGTAATCCCTACGGCTTTATCGGCGGTATCGATGCCCATTGTTTCAATGAAGACTATCTGCGCCGTCTGGCGGCTGAACGGGACCCGGAAAAGGCAAAGGCAAAGCGTCCGTTCCGACTGGCGGTAATTCAGCTGGGGACATACGACGGCACATTATATAATGCCCGTTATGTTGTCGATAAAATCGGTCATCTCTGTGATTATATCCTGTTTGATTCAGCCTGGGTCGGGTATGAACAATTTATTCCTATGCTGCGTGACAGCAGCCCGCTGCTGCTGCATATGCATCCCGATGATCCGGGTATCATGGTCGTCCAGTCGGTCCACAAACAGCAGGCCGGTTTTTCCCAGACTTCACAGATTCATAAAAAAGACAGCCATATCCATGACCAGCAGCGATATTGTAATCATAAGACATTCAACAATGTCTTTATGGCCAATTCTTCGACCAGTCCGTTTTACCCCATGTTTGCTACGATTGCGGTCAATGCGAAAATCCATGCCGGCGCGGCCGGGCGCAAGATGTGGCGCGATTGCGTGAAGATGGGGATTGATGCCCGTAAGAGTATCCTGAACCGTTGCCATTATGTACGGCCCTTTGTAGCGCCGACAGTACATGGCAAGTCCTGGCAGGACGGCGATACGGATGCGATGGCGGATGATATCGCGTATTTCACCTTTGAACCGGGTGCGAAATGGCATGCGTTTGAAGGGTATGGGCCGGATCAGTACCGCGTGGATCCGTGCAAGCTCTTGCTGACGACACCGGGAATCAATACGGAAACCGGGGAATACGAGGATTTCGGTATCCATGCCAATATATTGGCGACATATTTACGGGGTAACGGCGTTATTCCGGAAAAATGCGATCTCAACTCCATTTTATTTCTCCTGACACCGGCGGAAAACAAGAATAAACTTCGTTTCCTTACGTCTCAGCTGGTGCGGTTTGAACGATTCGTCGATATCGATGTGCCGATGCAGGAAGTGCTCCTGGGAGTCTATAATTCCCATCCGGCACGGTATGAAGGATATACGATTCGGCAGCTTTGTCAGGAAATGCATGATTTCTATAAAGTACGCAATGTCAAAGAACTGCAGAAAAAATTGTTCCGCCGCGAGTATTTCCCGGAATATGTCATGAGTCCGCAGGATGCGCATCATGCCTTTATCAGAGGGCAGCGGGAACTGGTTCCACTGGATGAAATCGAGGGCCGCATCGCGCTGGAAGGGGCATTGCCTTATCCGCCGGGTGTCCTCTGCGTCGTACCGGGCGAACGGTGGTCGCCTACGGCAGTGAAGTATTTCCAGGCACTGGAAGAAGGACTGAATGAATTGCCCGGTTTTTCTTCGGAAATACAAGGTGTTTATCTGGAACATGAAGACGGCCGCATCAAGGCGTATGGATATGTATTAAAAGAATAAGATATACGAAAAAGGATTCCTGCATGATTTGCGGGAATCCTTTTTTGATAGATACAGCATAGCGGGTTAGAGCAGCGGTTTGATGGCTTCGGTAATCCGTTTGGCGATATAGGGACTGTTCATGGTATAGACATGGATACCATCTACACCGTTGGCCAGGAGGTCTACGATTTGATCGATGGCGTAGGCAATACCGGCTTCACGGAGCGTTTTGGAATCAGAACCATATTTAGCGATGATACGCTGGAATTTAATCGGCAGGGTAGCGCCGCATAAGGTGACCATCCGTTCGATTTGTTTCTGATTGGTGACAGGCATGATGCCGGCTTCAATCGGTACGTGGATGCCGGCTATTTGTGTCCGTTCGAGGAAACGATAGAACATTTCGTTATCGAAAAATAGTTGGGAAATCAGTTCGCTGACACCGGCATCTACTTTTTTCTTCAGGTTCTGGATATCAGCGGCCATCGTTTTGGATTCCAGATGGCTTTCGGGGTAACAGGCACCGGAAATATTGAATTGGGGGGCCTGTTCCTTGATGAATGCGACGAGGTCGCTGGCATGGTGAAATCTGCCTACCGGTATTTCTCCGGCAGTTTCATCCCCCCGCAGGGCCAGGATGTTTTCTACGCCGATTTCTTTCAATTCCTGCAAAGTACGCAGGGCTTCGTCTTCGGTCAGATACAGGCAGGGCATATGGGCTACAGTTTCGCAGTGGTACGTATTTTTGATGAGGGAAGCCACTTCCGCAGTACGATTACTTCCCTGTCCGTTGGCCCCGCAGGTGACACTGATGAAGTCCGGCTGGAGCTGACTCAGAGCTGCCAATGTATCATACATGGAACTGATAGGCATATCCCGTTTGGGTGGAAAAACTTCGAAGGAAAAGACGGTTTTTTTAGCAAATAAGTCACTTGTTTTCATAGGACCTCCTGACTTTCACAAAAAATAAGGGCCGATGCACCGTATCGTATGCGTCGTGCCCTTATGTCATAGGAATAGATAGGAAAAGTTAGAATGCCGGAACGATAGCGCCCTGGTATTTATCTTCAATGAATTTCTTTACTTCGGGAGAATTCAAAGCTTTGATGAGTTTCTGGATTTCCGGACGGTTTTCATCACCGGTGCGGACAGCCAGGACATTGGCATACGGCGAATCTTTATCTTCGATGAAGATAGCATCTTTCATCGGGTTGAGGCCGGCTTCGAGAGCAAAATTCGTATTGATGAGGGCGATGTCTACATCATTCAGGGAGCGGGGAATCTGCGGACCATCCAATTCGGAAATCTTGATATTCTTCGGGTTGCTGACGATATCTTGTACCGTAGAAGCGATGCTGCCGCCGTCTTTCAATTCAATCAGGCCGGCTTTCTGGAGCAGGAGCAAGGCCCGGCCGCCGTTGGTCGGATCATTTGGGATGGCGACTTTGGCGCCGTCGGATAATTCATCCACTTTCTTGACCTTAGAGGAATAGATGCCCATGGGTTCAATGTGGACTTTGACGACAGCGGAAAGTTTTGTGCCTCGTTCTTCGTTGAATTTATCAAGATACGGGACGTGCTGCGTGAAATCAGCGTCCAGTTCTTTATCGTTCAAGGACAGATTCGGTGTAACATAATCCGTGAATTCTACGACCTGCAGATCTACGCCTTCTTTGGCGAGCAGGGGTTTGATTTCATTCAGGATTTCCGCATGAGGCACGGGCGAAGCACCGACTTTCAGGGTGACAGCCTTGTCGCTGCCGGCACTTTTCTGATCAGAAGAAGTCGTGCCGCCGCAGCCTGATGCGAGCAAGGCCAGGGATAGAAGTGCCGATGTGGCGAAGACAGTAAGCTTTTTAAGATTTTTCATGTATGATTCCTCCTAAAATAATAATGAAGACGGCTGTCTTATATCCAGAAAATGAAAAAGCCTCTTTCCAAAAGAGAAAGAGGCATATATATTTCTTTATCTCTCGGAATTTCTCCCGCAGGAATTGGCACCGTCATTATCGGTTGCCGGGCTTCATAGGGCCAGTCCCTCCACCTCTCTGGATAAAAGCGTATAAAATTGTCTTGAAAATAGTTTACCATAAAAATGACATTTGTCAAATACGAATGAGTGATTTTAACGTATTTCTGATAAAAATCATACCGGTGCGGTTATTCAAAAGAATTTTGTATATGGTATAATGAATATATTATCAAGATTTATATATTATCAGGAGGATTATACTATGGAAGCAGTAAAAGACATTGCCATAAGTTATTTTAATGACGGCAATAATTGCGTGGAAACGGTCATGAAAACCTGCAGTGATGTATTGGATCTGCATTTACCGGAAGAATCATACCGGATGGCATCTATCTTAGGCGGCGGTATCGGTGGTTCAGGGTGTGCCTGCGGCGCGCTGACTGGGGCCAGTCTGGTATTGGGAGCCTTAGTGGGCCGCACGAACCCTCAGGAAAAGACCAAACAGGAAATGAATGCACCGGTTCATGAATTCTATACGATTTGGATGAAGCATTTTGGTGTTTCCTGCTGCCGCGTCCTCAAAAGTCCGGCCCATGGAGTGGTTCCCTGTCCGGAGCTGATGTCGGTTACGGCAGAAATGCTGGTGCGTTTTATCAAAGATAGGGGAATCAAATAATTTAAGCCTGTCGATTCTTGACAAGCCGCTAAAATACTGTATACTTGTAAGTAATTTAACAACAATCGATGAACGAAACGAGTACATATTGCAGCGACAGTAGCAGCGAGCCGATGACAGTGGGAGTTCGGTATAGGTCAGCAAATGGAATGGATTCGGGAGATGCCGCCTGAACGGAGACCAGTAGGGTGTGACGGTGTATTTCCACCGCTATCAAAGAGACGTGTATCGCTTCGGCCGTACATGTAGGAGCAGGACTTACTGAGTCAATCTGGGTGGTACCGCGGAAGAATACTAAAACCTTTCGTCCCTTGTAATTACAAGAGACGAAAGGTTTTTTGTGTTTGAATGGAGGAATAAAGATATGTTGGAAATGAACGATGTGACATTCAACTATGGCAATGGCGTGCCCGTACTGGAGCATGTCAACGTAAAAATCAATGCAGGGGAATTCATTGGTCTCGGCGGCCGTAACGGCTGTGGCAAGACGACTGTGACCCGCCTGCTCATGGGGCTGGAAAAGCCGTTATCCGGGGCTATCCTGCATGATGGTCAGGATATTACCCGGCAGGACGCAGCGATGCGCAGTCGTTTTATCGGATATGTATTCCAGCGGCCGGAACGGCAGATGTTCCGGGCTACCGTAAAGGAAGAAGTGGCATACGGGCCGCAGCAGCTGGGTATGTCTCCTGAAGAAATCCAGACTGCCGTCCGCGATGCCCTGGAAGCCACCGGGCTGACGAAGGCAGCAGATGCCTATCCGCCCAATCTGAACCGTGGCGAAAAACAGCGGGTAGCCATTGCATCGGCGATTGCCATGCATACGAAATGCATTATCCTCGACGAACCGACGAGTGGTCAGGATAGTGCTGATAAAGACCGGCTCATGGCCCTGCTCACCGCATTGAATGCCGAAGGCATGACAATCCTGCTCATCACTCATGATATGGATATTTTGGCGGCGTATTGCCGGCGAGTCCTGGTCATCGGCCATCATACCAAAGCCTTTGATGGCACACCGCAGGAACTATTTACGCAGCGGGCCGACCTTTACGAACTGGGGCTGAGCCGGCCGGAAGCTGTTTCGTTATCCATGGCGGTTCCGGATATGCCTTATTGTAAATCTATTACAGAATTCACGGCAGCGATGCTGGAACGGTTGGGAGGAACGAGAAAATGATGAAACGATTTGTACCGGTTACGAAACTGCTGGGCACATTTGCCTTTTCTTTCTGGGCGCTGGTCCTGCATACGACCCTGCCTCTCATTGTACTGGTCTGCATTGAACTGCTGATCCTTGCCGCATGCGGTAGTATCAGCCGTAATAGCAAAGCCGTATTCAGCCTGTGTATCTTTGCGGCGTTTCTGGCACTGGTCCAGCTGCTGGGCGGCGGTTCTCTCGAATCGGCGTATGTTACAGGACTGCGCATGCTGGCAATGACGGTAGTCTTTATTATTCTGCTGACGACGACCCGGCTGCAGGATTTGACGGCTGCCTTAGTAAAGCAGATTAAAATCCCCTATGAATATGCGTTTATGTTTACAGCGGCACTGCGGTTCGTACCGGATTTCATTTCCGAAAGCCATACCGTCCAGGAAGCTCAGGCTTGCCGTGGTCTCTCGACACAGGGGAATGTTTTCAAAAAGCTGATCAATTATATGAGTGTCATCCAGCCGCTGATGCTGAAATCGCTGGGCCGTTCGGAAACGATGGCCCTGAGCTTGGAATTGCGGGGATTTGGCAGTAATGAACACAGCTTCATGAGCAACGTTCATCCCCGCAGTATGGATTACCTGGTGATGGCGGCATTGCTTATCGTAAGTGCGGGCGTCGTATATATGCGGTTGACAGGGATTGTCTAGGAGGCACATCATGAAAACGATTACGGATATTTCTAAATTAGAATTTCATCATCGTCAGGGCGGCCAATTCCGCTGGATTACGATTACGACGCTTTTGCTGGCAATCGGCTGCATCCTTCATCTGGTATCCCCCAGTGTTGCCGGGGTGACGCCGAACTGGACGATAGCGACATACTGCGTGGCTATTTGCCTTACCAAGCCATCGTATAAACAGGCCCTGGGTATCGGCCTTGTAGCAGCATTGATCAATGTGCTGACTTCCAAATCCGGATTTCCCTATGGCAATATTATCAGTGAACCGATCGGGGCACTGACCTGTGCATTCATCGTCAAGAATTTTTCTTCCCTGCGCATCAAGGGTCATTCCTGCCTGCCTGTGCTGACTGGGTTCTTTGCGACCTGCCTCAGCGGCGGTTCTTTTGTCACCATATTGAAATTTGTCATGAATCTTCCCCTGCCGGTATATTTGTACGGTATGCTCCCCTTTGTTGTCATCGTAGGGGCTCTCAACGCAGTTGTTACGCCGGTCATGTATTTCCCGGCGCTGCGTCTCTTTGTTTCCCGCGGACTGATCGATTCCCTGGAAGAACAGGAAGTGACATCGGACCATTCCATGTATGATTTGAAACCGTCCAATGACAGCCTCATTTCAATGGAACACCTGAGTTATATCTATAACAAACAGAAGGAGCCCGTCCTGGATGATGTCAACCTCGTTGTCAATAAAGGCGATTTTCTCGTCATTACCGGGGAAAGCGGCAGCGGGAAGAGTTCCCTGTGCATGGCTATGACCGGGGCTATCCCGCATTATTTTGGCGGCGTCATGAAAGGCATGGTGTATGTAGAAGGCCAGGCAACGACGCAGACGACCATATCGCAGCTGGCCAATCGTGTCGGCGCCATGCTGGATGATTATGACAGCCAGCTCGTGGCGATGACCGTAGAAGAAGAAATTGCCTTCAGCTTGGAAAATCTCGGGATTGCTCCCGATAAAATCGAAGCAGCTATTACGGAATCATTGGAAAAAGTCAATCTGACGCCCTATCGGACCCGGCTGTTGAGCAAACTTTCCGGCGGCCAGCGGCAGCGTCTGGTCATTGCCGGTGTCCTGGCTACGAATCCGGATATCCTTGTCTTTGATGAACCGACATCTGCGCTGGATCCGGAAGGAACTCATTCTTTCTACGAACTGGTCCATGAATTGAATGTGAAGTACGGGCATACTATCGTCGTTATCGAACATACACTGGAAGCGGTCCTGCCCTATGCTAACCGCCTGATTCTCCTGCATAATGGTCATATCCTCAGCGATGGGGATGTTGAAACAACGCTTCGTTATATGTATAATAAAGATGTATATAAAACAGCTATCCCGCAAGTCTTTGCCTGTCAGATGGATTTGGAAAAAGCAGGCTATGACATGGGCGCAGCATGGCTTTCGACAGATAAAGCCGTTGCTGCTTTAAAGAGGTGCTGCTGATTGACGTATCGTGCGCATGGCCGTGATTGCAAGAATATAGCAGTTTTGTGATGGGATGCTGGAGCAGTCCGGAATGTTTGCGACGATAGAGGAAGAGGTGGGGGAAATGAAATTACTTTGTGTTGGGGACAGTTTGACGTATGGCTATGATGTTCCTGTTGATGAATCCTGGATTGGGCGCATCAGCAGGCAGACGGATATTCACATCCATAATGGGGGCATCTGCGGCGATACGACGGAAGGTATGCTGTACCGGCTGCAACATTTTCCCTATGATTCATATGATGCCTTTTTCCTGATGGGGGGAACAAATGATATCCTTCTCGATATATCGCTGGCCAGGATAGAACAAAATATGGCAGCCATGATGGATATGCTGATTCGTTTCAAGCGGCCGGTGATTATCGGATTACCGCTGCTGACCCGGCCGGAAAGTGCGTCCTATGGCTGGCAGGTCGCTGCGGACGTAGAAAAACATAATCAGTCTATAACCAAATTTCGTCAGTGGTTGAAAAAAGAAGCTGGCGTACGGAAATACAGTGTCGTTGATTTTTATCAGGCGATTCAACATGGCGAAAAAGACCGGGGATTCTCGCTTTATGCGGATGGTGTCCATCCGACGGCTGCCGGATATGGCGTTATTGCTGACGCTGTCCTTCCGGTGGTGAAGAAAATCATTGCCGCCATAGGTGTATAGGCGGAGCAGCGAATTGGTGATTATAAAAGGAGAATGAATCATGGCGTATACGGATATGTTTTCTCTGCAAGGTAAAGTAGCCTTAGTGACCGGCGGTTCTTATGGCATCGGCTTCACGATTGCCGCAGCCTATGCTAAAGCCGGGGCAGCGATTGCGTTTAATTGCCGCAGTCAGGCTCATTTGGAAGAAGCACTGGCGGTGTACCGGCAACAGGGAATCGATGCGCATGGATACATCTGTGATGTGACCGATGAAACAGCTGTCAGAGCCATGGTGGCAGATATAACCGCAACACTGGGCTCGGTGGATATACTGGTCAATAATGCCGGCATTATCAAGCGGATCCCGATGTGTGACATGGAAGCGGATGCGTTCCGGCAGGTTGTCGATATTGATTTGGTGGCACCATTTATCGTATCAAAGGCAGTTATTCCGGCAATGATCAAAAAAGGCCACGGCAAAATCATCAATATCTGCTCCATGATGAGTGAAGTGGGGCGTGAAACGGTATCGGCCTATGCGGCGGCCAAGGGGGGGGTGAAGATGCTGACCCGGAATATTTGCTCGGAATACGGCAGTGCCAATATTCAATGTAATGGCATCGGACCGGGATATATCGCGACGCCGCAGACAGCCCCGTTGCGGCAGCGTCAGCCGGATGGTTCGCGCCATCTCTTTGATCGGTTTATCATATCCAAGACGCCGGCCGGCCGTTGGGGTGAAACACAGGATTTGGAAGGACCGGCTGTTTTTCTGGCATCCGCTGCTTCTGATTTTGTAAACGGCCAGATACTTTATGTGGACGGCGGCATCCTGGCGTATTTGGGAAAACAGCCGGAATAGGATCAGGTGACAATATGACGGAAAGTATATATGGTGCATATGCAGAAACGTTGCAACAGGTGATGAATCGGCTGGTGGATTCCATCAAAGCGTATAATACGTCGCGTAAAGAAAAAAACGGCGAAGGTGCATATGAACATTTAATTTATCGAATAAAATCCAATGACAGCATGATGGAAAAGTGTACCCGGAAAGGGCTGCCGCAAACAGCTCATTCAGCTCTTTGGGATATTCATGATGCCATCGGTTTGCGCATCGTGTGCTGTTTCCTCGATGATATTTATGTCAATATCGACAATATCAAAGCGATTCCGGGATGCCGGGTCGTAGAGGAAAAGGACTATATTAAAAATGTCAAACCGAATGGCTATCGCAGCTATCATATGATTATCGAGCTGGAGGTCCCGTATGAAGATGCGAACGGGGATACTCCGGGTCATTATTTTGCGGAAATCCAGCTTCGAACCATTGCGATGGATTCATGGGCAAGTTTGGAACATCAGATGAAATACAAACATAATATCAAGAATCCGGAGCTGATTGTGCGGGAGCTGAAGCGTTGTGCTGATGAATTGGCCTCTTGTGACGTATCCATGCAGACAATCCGCAATCTTATCCATACCGATCAATAGAAAGGAACAAGGGAATGATAAAAATATTGCTTGCAGAAGATGAACGGGATATGTCGGCCGCCCTGGTGGCGGTTTTACAGCATTCCGGCTATCATGTCGATCCCGTATATGACGGAGCGGCAGCGCTTCAAAAGGGGACAGACAATACCTATGATTGCATGGTATTCGATATCATGATGCCCAAGATGGATGGACTGGAAGTCGTCAAACATCTCCGTGACAGCGGCGATGTGACGCCGGTCATCATGCTGACCGCTAAAGCGGAAGTCGATGACCGGATTACCGGTCTGGATGCCGGGGCAGATGATTATTTGACCAAACCGTTTGCGATGGGGGAACTGTTGGCCCGTATCCGTTCTATGACACGGCGCAACAATACCTTTACGCCGTCCAAGCTGTCGGCAGGACACGTAGAACTCGATGTGGAAGAACAATCCTTATCCTGTAAGAATTCCATCCGTCTGGCGAATAAAGAAACGAAACTCATGAAATTCTTTATGCTCAATAGTGGTAAAGCGTTGTCGACCGATGCGATTTTTTCGTATGTCTGGCAGGATGAAGACGATGTGGATAACGGTATCGTCTGGATTTACGTTTCGTATTTGCGGGAAAAACTGGAAGCAATCAATGCCGATGTTGAAATTGACGGGGACAAGGGGGAAGATTTTATCCTGGTTACTAAAGAAACGGCGGATCCGGTATGAATATCATAAAAAGACTGCGCCGTAAGTTTATTATCCTGGCTACGGCTGCCGTCGTCATCATCGTCGTCGGGGCCTTAGGCCTCATCAATGCCATCAGCTATGTCCGCATGGAATCACAGTGCATGAACGTATTGTCTTACATCTCCGAAAACGGCGGCAATATACCGACGCACGCGACACCTCCCAATACTAGCTGGCTCGGTAATGGCAGCTGGTCCGATGACACACCGGAATTTTCCTATCAGATCCGGTATTTCAGTGTACTAGTCAATTCGGAAGGATATGCAAAACAAATCAATATCAAGAATATCGCCGCTTTTTCCGAACAGGAAGCAATCCAATATGCCCGCACGACCGTTACGGAAGGGAAGCCCCAGGGATTTTTTAAGAAGAATAAAGCCAGCTATGGTTATATGATTACTAAAAATGACGACGGGACGTATCTTATCGTCATCATGGACTGTACCCGCGATGTCGCCGCTATTACGGATTTCATGCGCGATTCGGCGTGGTTCGGCCTGATTTGTATCATCTTGTATATCCTGATACTGGCCGCGTTATGTAATATAGCGATTAAACCGTTCATTCATAATATGGAAAATCAGAAGCGCTTCATTACGAATGCCGGACACGAGTTGAAGACGCCGATTGCCATCATTTCCGCCAATGCCGAAACCATCGAGATGATCAACGGCAAAAGCCAATGGACAGAGAGTATATTGAAACAGGTACGCCGTCTCAATAACCTCATCATGGATTTGATTACCCTGTCGAAGATGGGAGAACGGACGCAGGCTGATTTAAATATGGTGCAGGTAGATGTTTCCGGGACAGTTCAGGCCGTCGTCGATTCCTTCCAGCCCATGGTCAAGGACGAAAGCAAAACATTGACGAGCCAGGTCCAGACGGGAATCCACTGGCTGTCTGATTCTAAATGCCTGTATGAATTAGTGAATATTTTAGTTGATAATGCTGTAAAATATTGCGATGATGCCGGAACTATCGCGGTAACGCTGAAAGCCGGCAAGAAAAATAAGGGCGCCGTCATTACGGTAGCCAACAACTATGCCGATGGGAAAAATGTGGATTACAGCCGCTTTTTCGAACGATTTTATCGTGGTGATGAATCGCATAACAGCCAGAAATCCGGGTATGGGATAGGCTTGTCGATGGCAGAAGAACTGACACAGTTATTGAAGGGAAAAATCTCTGTGAATTTTAAAGACGGCATTATTACCTTCATGATAAAATTGAGTTAATTGGCCTGAACATGCAGAAAATGATTTTGCCGGGGTTTGAACAGCAGATCTGCTGAAACTATATGAAAAATATAATGGGGGAACGTAAATGGAAATGCAAATGCAGTTTATTCGTAAGTTGCCTTCACCGCAAGAACTGATGGAAGAATTTCCGATTGATGCGGCGACGAAGGAAATCAAGAGGAAGCATGACGAAGAAATCAAGAATATACTTACTGGCAAAGATGACCGCTTTTTACTTATCATCGGGCCCTGCTCAGCAGATAACGAAGATGCTGTCGTCGATTATACGCATCGGCTGGTCAAGGTACAGGAACAGGTTGCCGATAAGATCCTGATCATTCCGCGCCTGTATACCATGAAACCCCGTACAATCGGGGTGGGGTACAAGGGGATGCTGCATCAGCCGGATCCGGAAGGCAAAGAAGATATGCTGGCGGGAATCATCGCTATCCGCGAAATGAATGCCCGTGTAGCCAGGGAAACCGGGTTTACTTGTGCTGAAGAAATCCTCTATCCGGAAATCTACCGGTATTTATCGGAC
The DNA here is from genome assembly GCA_022641375.1 of Megasphaera sp. GTDB lineage: Bacteria > Bacillota > Negativicutes > Veillonellales > Megasphaeraceae > Megasphaera. The sequence goes on from JALCDF010000004.1 coordinate 29,230, forward strand.
ATATTATCCTATGCTGCCGTCGGTGCCCGCTCTGTTGAAGATCAGCTGCATCGGATGGTTGCCAGTGGTGCCGGTATTCCCGTCGGGATGAAGAATCCGACGTCCGGCGATATTTCGGTCATGCTCAACTCTATTGCGGCGGCACAGCATACGCAGGAATTCCTGTTCCGCGGCTGGGAAGTGCGCACGACCGGCAACCCGTTGACCCATGCCATCTTGCGCGGCTATGTCGACAGCTTTGGTAACAGCCTGCCGAACTATCATTATGAAAACCTGCGCAGTCTCGTAGAAGCCTATGGTGAACGGAATTTGGAAAATCCGGCGGTGATTGTGGACTGCAATCATGCCAATTCGGGTAAAAAATATTTGGAACAGATCCGGATTTCCAAAGATGTCCTTACGAGTTGCCGGATGTCTTCCGATATCAACACCCTGGTCAAAGGGTTGATGATTGAAAGCTATATTGAAGACGGTAATCAAAAAATTAGTGAAGGGACATACGGAAAATCCATTACCGACCCATGCCTGGGTTGGGATAAAACAGAAAAATTAATTTTGGAACTGGCTGACCAGATATAACAGGGAAGCTTTCCAGAAAAGATAATATCTTACATGGTATAAAAAAGAGAACCACGTCCGTTTCGTGATGAAGCGGTGTGGTTCTCTTTTGATATAACATGAGTATCAGGGCTGCCGTAAAAGAAGAATATCGAAATGGTTATTTGATAAGGAAGCGGCCTCGCAGAATCGTATGGATGGTACCCAGTGCCAGCAATGCGATGAGTGCTGTTCCAATCCAGAATAAAGGCAGGCCTAATATGCCGATGGAAGTTTCGCCGGTAGCAGCATATAACTTGATACCGATCGTTGCCATGGAGCCCAGTCCGAAAGAAAAGGCCCATAAGGACACGAAGAACCCTTTTTCTGTAATCCAGGGCAGCAGACGGGACAGGAATATAAAATTCAGCAGGCCATAGCCAGTCAGCAGCATGACGAGCCAGTCTATATTTCTGCCATTGACAGACAGGTATGCCGCACAACCGACGAAAGGAGGCGCCAGCTGTATGCCCATGACAGGGCGCAGCGGTGCTGGTAGTGCCGGCGCATTGCGCAGACGTTGTAAGATAGAAGATTCCAATCCCAGCCAGGAGAAGAGGCCGGCACCGAAGAAAAGCATGCCCCAGTCCGTCAGTCCGATGGTACCCAGCGCAATCGCACTGGCGTAACTGGCGGCGACAGTCGGTAAATATACGACCGGGGTGGTTGCTTCGAATGTGTGTGTCCCACGCCATAATCCGGCTGACCGGTAGGCGGCGAACAGCAGGCAGCCGGCGATACCGACGGCAATAAATCCCAGCGCAGCTGAACGGGAATATGGTAATATTCCCAGTCCCATGAGGATGGTCGTAATAGGGACCAGGCTGATAAAGCAACATTGGATTAAATCCTGTAATTCCGTATAGGCGGCATCAGAACGCCGCAGCCATTTATATAGATATACGCCGATAAAAAATATCCATGTCAGGCTTCCCAGCAAGATGATGATTTCACCAAACGGAGCCGGCATGCCTATACGTACAGCAGCAGTTCGCCAGGCTAGCCCGAGGCTCAACAGCCCCAGACTGATACTGAAATAACTGACAGGAATAGGAAATGGTTTTTGTTGTTGTGTCATGGTTGTCTCCTTTATATGATTCCGAGAAAAGAGGATGTCTGCATCATTCATGTTACTGTTATTGTACCACAAATACAACATGAGAACCCCCGTGAGAACGCTGTCTCACGGGGGTTCGTGTTCCATATCAGTTGCAATTATGCATTTTCAGGAGCAGCCATAGACGAATGAAGCCCCTTCCAGACCAGTGCTTCCAGGATACCACCAACAAGAGGAGCCGCAATAAACAGCCAGACTTGTGAGATTGCTAAATCATTCGTACCCATGAGAACGATAGCCGGGCCCAGGCTGCGGGCCGGATTGACTGATGTTCCCGTTAAAGGGATACCCATGATATGCACAAAAGTCAATGTTAAACCAATGACAATACCGGCAAGATGACTTGTCTTGTCACTTGAAGTTACCCCTAAAACCGTTATAACAAAAGCAAACGTCAAAATGACTTCTACAAGAAAAGCGCCGCCGCAGGAAAGACCGACAGAGGATGCTGCTTCATAGCCATTTGCTCCCAGACCGGTTTTAGCAATTCCACCAAGGGTACCACAGGCATTGATGATGAATGCTAATACGCCGGCAGCTAATAGCCCACCGATGCATTGTGAAACGACATACCCAATAAAATCTTTGACAGACATACGTTTTGCCACTAACATGCCGATGGAAACAGCCGGATTGATATGGCAGCCGCTGATGTCACCAATAGCATACGCCATACAAATAATGGATAAACCAAAGGCAAAAGCAATCCCTAAGGTCCCCAGATACTGCCCGGCAATAGCCGCACTTCCACAGCCAAACAACGTCAAAACAAATGTACCGATTAATTCAGACGCATACTTATTCATGATAACACGACCTTTCGATATACTTCAATATAATAGTCCTAAAAAAAGTATAATGCATATTTAAATAATTTGTCAATCAATTCAATCAGCATCTTTCGCTAAGTTATCTACATTTTTTGGCTTTATGTGCATAATTTCAGCTCATTCAAGCTGAAAACGGTTAATGCTGCCATGAATCCGGTTATGTAAATCATGAAGAGGGTATAGCTTTGGATGGTGTGGTATTCCATAATGTCTTTTATGGTTTCTTATATTTCTTTTGTTTTTCTGCGACTTGCCCTAACTGTTGCGGAGCTTCTTTTTCATGTACCAGCTGCTGATACAACTTCATCAGTTCGGCAACACAGTCCGATTCCGTCATATGCCGCCAGTCCCAGCCGTATGCTTCCATGACGGCTTTGTCATTATCCTGATGGGCTTTGCGCAGTTCCGGAGGCATGGTAAGTTCATCATAAAGATCAGCTAAGCTACTGTCGGGATATAACGCACGGGCATCAAGGATGGCTTGAGCCGTCTGTTCGATTTTGCCTTTTTGTTTATCTGTGGAATCAGGCCAAGGAAAATTATTGTATACAATATCTTTAGAATATCGATAATCACTTTTTAGTCGACCTGCAACAGTGCGCATCCAAGCCATATGAACATTAGATATTAAAATGCCGAATTCATAAAATCCAGCATTTTCTATGATGGTTGCAGAATCCGTAGGAATCGTTTTATCATCTAAAAAACCAATGGGTATATAGCGTCTGTTTTCTGAAGATACACGGGGAATAATAACATAATGTTCTGGATTCATTGTTTCTCTGAATAAAGTCGGCGTATCCGCTAATTTTTGTCTGTCAGGAGCCCCGTTTAATCGATCATTACGGCAAGCTTCTACACGTTTCATAACTTCCGGCATTTTACGTAATTCAGAAGGAGTGATATGAACCAGCCATAAACAATATCTTTCTTTATTATTTATAAATTCAGCAGCTCCGGTTAGTTTTTTTATATATTTTTTTGCGGGGGGTTCATTTGCTATGAATTCGTTATAGTCTTTTGCTTCTATTATTAGATTCCCTCCATCAGCAGGCCGGTTTCCTGTACTCATGGGTAATACATTACATAATGGTTTATTTCTGCTTTGGATGAATACGGTTGGAGAATCCATGAGGTATGGGCTGATATTTTTAATTTTCCTTATCAGATTTTTATCATAGAGATAGTTATTTTTGGTGCTTTGAACTGTACTGAAACCAACAATGATACAATGAACCGCAGCCTGCGTACTGGATTCACTATTCCATTTGAAGGTCCGCCAGGCGAAGTCAATCTTCACATGAAACTGGTCATATAAAGGTTTCCATACACCGGCTACTTGTTCCCCTTGCGTAATGCTGTTTGTTGATACAAAAGCTGTACGGACAAAGGTATTTTGCATATATGCAGCAGCTTTGAAATACCAGCCGGCAACGTAATCTATCTTTCCGGCTCCTTTATAAGGGTTATTGTGTTCGTCTACATAAATTGACCGTATATCTGTTTTTTGTTCTTTGTTTTGTAAACCATATCCTACAAATGGTGGATTTCCCATAATATAATTTAATTCATTTTTTGAAACAATATCTTCCCAATTCATACGCAACGCATTGCCTTCGTGAATATTCGTATACGTCTTGAGGGGAAGAAAATCGAGATTCATGTGGACTATATTCTCTGTTTCCTGTATCATCTGGCTTTCGGCAATCCACAAAGCCGTCTTGGCAACGGTGACGGCAAAGTCATTGATTTCAATGCCATAGAACTGCCGGATGGATACTTTGATAGGGTTGGCCAGTTCACCTAAAATCATCTGACCGCCCGTCAGTTCAAACAGTACTTCATTTTCCAGTTTCCGCAGGGATAGATACGTTTCGGTGAGAAAATTGCCGCTGCCGCAAGCCGGATCGAGGAAGGTCAGTGATGCCAGTTTATCCTGAAAGGCCTTTAGCTTTTGGTTCCGTGTGCGTTTGACTTTGGTTGCCTTGATATCCTGTAATTCTTCTTTCAAATTATCTAAAAAGAGGGGATCGATGACTTTATGGATATTTTCGATGGACGTGTAGTGCATACCACCGCTGCGCCGTGTTTCCGGATTCAACGTCGATTCGAAGACGGCGCCGAAAATAGTCGGGCTGATTTCGCTCCAGTCGAATTGTTCACTGCAATCCTGTAACAATAAGTATACAATGTTTTCATCAATGAAGGGAATGATGATGGATTCATTGGCAAAAAGACCGCCGTTGACATAGGGAAAAGCCGCCAATTCTTCATCCATATACGGATCTCTGTTTTCCGGTTTCGTATCCAATACTTTGAATAAATTGATGATTCCCTGGCGGACGTTCTTTTTACGAAAGCTTGTCAAATAGTCGTGGAACATGGAATGACCACCGAAGATGCCGGCATCTTCAGCATACAGGCAGAAGACGAAACGGACACAGAGGACATTCAGGCTTTTCAGCGTCGCTTCGGTTTCCGGATCCTTGTATTGTTTTAGCAGTGCATCATAAAGCTTGCCTACGAGTTCGCCAGCCTTGATGGATACTTCCAGTTCTTTTTTCAGATGGGTATTGCCCGTATCGACTAAGAAGTTGAGGCGGTAATATTCTTTCGGTAAGTTTTCCAATACGATTTCAAACGGTTCGTTTTGGGGATTTTCCATATCATACACGAGGAAACTTTTAAAATTACAGGTTATGATATAACGGGGCCGTTGGGAATAGGGCAGCTGTGCCGAATACCGCTAAGCTTGCTGATACGGATTGAGCAGGCTGCCGTCAGATTGTTTAATAGCTTTGCGCAAATCCTTGTTAGAACCTTTTTGTTCAATCATGACATGTGTTGCCGGAATCATCCCGTCGATGAAACTGGTATGGTCTAATTGTACCTGGTCTTTAAATTCAATATATTGTTCCGGGTGGTCGACTCCCAGTACATCCCGTAATAGAGACAGCCAAAAAGGCTGGCTTTCTCCTTTTTCGTAACCTTTTCCCTGCCATTGTTTTACGAACGCAATGGCAGCCTGTCGTTGTTCTTCATTTGTCATATATGTCACCGCCAATACTATTTATAGTAGTTATTGCTCTTATTGTATCATAAAAATAACCACGCGGCGTATACACCGCGTGGTTACTGTATTTCGTATGGTGGAGATAGGGAGGCTCGAACTCCCGACCTCTTGCATGCCATGCAAGCGCTCTCCCAGCTGAGCTATACCCCCATGATAACTGATGTAATTAATTATATCATGAATTTATAAAAAGGCAATAGAAATAGATATTTTTTTTAAAATATAAGAAATGATGGAAAATACGATGACAGAGCCTTACTATTTATGCTAAAATACAAGACAAGACCATAGTTTTTTAAGAGTATAGGGGGAAGGTCATATGCTAAATCAAGTTTCTGTATTTACGGAAAACACAAAGGGTGCGTTGCGCAAGATGACATCCGTGCTGGCTGATGCGGATATCAATATTTACACGATGCTGGCGAATGACAGCGCGGAATTCGGTATTATCCGTCTCATTACGACGGATCCGGAAAAAGCGACCAAGACATTACAGGATGCGGGATATCAATGCCGGATGGATAAAGTCATTGCCATTGACATGGCCGATACGCCGGGGAGTCTGGATGCAATTCTCAATAATTTGCTGGAAGCCAATATCGGGATTGATTATTTGTACATTTCTTATAACCGGGAAACGTCTACACCTGTAGCGGTGTTTAAGACAAGCGAACCGGAAACGGAAACATTCCTTCATGGGAAAGGGTACATATTATTAAATAAGATTTAAAAGAAAGCACCAAATTCATTCGTGATACCACAGCGGAATGAATTTGGTGCTTTTTTATTTCGGTAAAACGGATTATTTAATGTTGTTGCAATTTTTCAACAATAGCTACAGCGGCTGCACAAGCCGGGCAATCGCAGTATTTAGCGCCGGCAGCTTTGATTTCTTTGGCATGGGCGGCCATTTTTTTGGCGCCTTCCTTGCCCAGGATTTGTAGGCCGTGAGGGGATTCGGTAAAGGCGATCAAGCCGTCGATAGACGTAATACATTCTTTTAAATCCGCAATGTATTTCTTTGTAGCTTCATCTTCTTTTGCTGTATTTACAGCGGCAAGCCAGGCTTGTGCCGTTTCCTTCAGGCCTGCATAGACTGAAGGGGCAGCTATCAAATTTTTTGTTTTAGCAATGACAACATCTACGGTTTCTTTGTTCATAGTTACATCTCCCTTTCATGAGTATATTTCAATTATACTATACCAATACGGAAAATCAAAGGGAGATAATCAGGTGAGGAAACAGGGAATGCCGGAGAAGCAGTATCATTTTCAAGAAATACGTTACAATAAAAAGGAAAATAATACGATACCTAAAAAAATGCTGCCACAGAGTCGTGGCAGCATTTTAACTTTAATTTTACTTTTACCAGAAAAAGATAATCATATTGATGAGGAACGTCGGGATGAGGATGGCACAGGACCAGCCCATATATCCAAAGAAACTGGGCATTTTGATGCCGCTTTGTTCCGCAATGGATTTTACCATGAAGTTCGGGGCATTACCGATATAGGTATTGGCGCCCATGAATACAGCACCGGCAGAAATCGCTTCGAGCATGATCTGTGATACGGTACCGACGGAGGTGGCGATACCTGATGTAGCGCCGAGAGCTCCGGCAGTCTGGAGAAATACCAGGTATGTTGGCGTGTTATCCAGGAAGGAGGACAGCGCACCGGTAGCCCAGAACATTTCCCACGGCTGGGACAAGCCTAATTGTGCGCCGTGCGTTTTCAATAGAATCAATGCCGGAATCATGGTGATGAAGATGCCGATGAATAGTTTGGCAACTTCGGCGATGGGGGCAAAGGTGAATTCATTGAGTGTCCGGGTTGATTTTTTGGTTGTTTTCATGGACAGCCAGGCGGCGAACAGGATGATGACGACTTCGACCAGCGTAGCATATGGGAAAACAACTTCCTGATAGATGGGAATGCCGGCCCCGTCAGCGAAGAACGGGAACATTTTTGGCAGGAGACCATTCGATACGACACCGAGGATAATCAGGGCGATGAACAACAGATTGTGTGCACCTTCGACGCGGAGCGGTTCTTTTTCCGCTTCTTCTTCTTCGGCTAAGGGACTGCGGCCTTCAGCAATTTCCTTTTTATAGAAATAGTGATCCAGCAGGATAAATACCGTAAATAAAATAACCAGGTTCAATACGAGGATAGGCAGCAGGTGGAATGTCCAGGTAAAAGGAACACCACGCTGGACGCCCATGAACAGCGGTGGATCCCCTAATGGAGTCAGGCAGCCGCCGATATTGGCAATGAGGAAAATGAAAAAGACGATGATATGGACTTTTCGTTTACGCCATTCATTGGCCCGGATAACGGGACGGATCATGAGCATGGCTGCACCGGTAGTACCAATCCAGCTGGCCAGGACGGTACCGATGAAAAGCAGGAGCGCATTGATCTTGGTCGTACCGGCCAGGGTCCCTTTGATGACGATGCCGCCGGCAACGACGAATAATCCCAGGAGCAGGACGATGAAAGGAACATAGTCGAGTAGTACCGATTCGAGGAGACGGAACCATGCTTCGCCAATACCATATGCATAAGCGAACGGGATAAAGAAGACTAATGACCAGCCCATGGCAGCATGAAGCATGTATTTCTCCCATAACTCCGGTTTGATGAGCGGAACGATAGCGATAGACAAGAGCATGCCGACAAATGGAATGATACTCCAGGCGGGCAAGGTCGCACCGACCAGCTGATGAGTTGCTTCATCGGCAAAGACGGCCGGCAGCCCCATGGAGAGAAATGTCATGACGCACAGGAAAAGCCTGAAAAATTTTTTCATAAATACCACCTTTCTTTTCATTCATACATTTTATGAAATATCTACATTATAGCATAAGTTGTAACGTTTACCTATTCATTTATGATATAATAGGAAGAAAATACTATGTTATTTTTACAAATGGGTATGTTATATAAAAAGTGGGTATGTTGTACAAAAATAGGATACTATTTTTGTGATCCGATTATTTTTTAAATTTCATCCCCATAAAAATTCACAGAATTATATGAATAAAAAGAAGGATTTCAGGATAATTTCAAGAATAATATAATTAAGTAGATTAGGTGCCGATTAGGAGGGTGCGTATCTTCGGAAACACGATTGGAGGGAGTTATATGAAAAAATACAATAATATCATCGTACCAATTGATGGGTCAGTCAATTCGAAACGGGCATTGGAACATGCAGTTGTGATTGCCTCGTCTTTTGGAGCTACCATTACGTTGGCGTATGTTGCGAATATCGTTTCTGTCATTTCTAATTTTGATCAGATCCCGAATGCCAGCGGGTACGTAACGGAACAGGTTGCGTTGGATATGGAAGAAGAAGGGAAAAGCGTTCTTGATGAATTCACCAAAGCTATCCCGCAGAACATTGAAGTTAAAAGTGTCTTTGAAGTAGGTTCGCCGGGACCGGCAGTGTTGTCCATTGCTAAAAAATGCAATGCCGATCTCATCATCATGGGCAGCCGTGGCCTGGGACCATTAAAAGGATTATTCATGGGTTCCGTCAGCAGCTATGTTGTTACTCATGCCGTATGCCCTGTATTAATTGTAAAATAGCAGAAGCGGAAAGGCTTTGTTCTTGAAATAAGGGCAAAGTCTTTTTTTATATATGGGAAAAGGGCATTTTGTGATATACTAACTCATATAACTTATATCATTAATTATGGGCAGTGCGTAGTTGTCTTTGCCGATTGAGGTATATGGAACGATACGCCGGGAGGCAGTGTAAGATGATAAAAAATAAGAACAAGTGGCTGGAGAAATCAGGGAAAAACGGTATGGTACTGCCTGTTTATTGTTTGATAGCCATTATAGGGATTTCAATAGTATGTACTGGCGTCGTATGGTTTATGGCACATACGTGGTACCATTTTACCGTTGCTGGCAGAATGGCTGTAGCGGTAGTCTTATTGCTTGTGTCACAAATCGGGGTAGCAGCGGCCATGTTTCAGGAAAAACAGGGGTCTCTGATCGGAGAAGGATTAGGGGCGGCCCACTGTCTGATCGTTTTTGTCGTCATGGCGATGGCCGAACAGACCTTCTATATCGGCTGGGATATCCCTTCGTATCTGGCGGTTAGTGCCATCCTGTGTCTGCCGGCAGTATATTTATTGCGTTCTGCTGCCAGTGCTGTTATTTATAGCACGGCCGTTTTGTTGTGGGCAGCTTTGGGCGGTCCCGTCAATGCTGTTGGCGGCAGCGGGTTCATGTGGCTCTTGTTGTTGCTCATCGTGCCGTTTTACAATGTTCTTGTACAGCATGGTGATGAAGTTCGCTTGTCCATTTTTTCATGGGTCGTGACGATTACTGTATTTGCGGCATTCGGTCTGGCTGCCAGGACAGAAGAATATATCCCCTTCCTCATGTTATCGGCGTTATCGGTGACGATTATGCTGGCTGGGTATTCGATTGACGTGCATAAGGCGTGGGGCGTACCGTTCCGGTGGTTCGGCCGGTTTGCGACGGCAGGTGCATTGCTTATTTCCTGTATTCCTTCTTCATGGGACGGGATTGCCCGGATACAAGGCTTCCATTGGGGTGCGGCAATCGTAACGGTTATCCTGTTTATAGCCATGGCAGCGTTATTAGTCAAAGGCGTGAAAAAACGTCTTTGGGGTCCCGTCATCTATGCGTTTGTTCCGGTCCTGTTAGCATTTGAAACGATACTGGTACGGAGTGCGTTGTATTCATCGGTACCCCTGGTAGTCTCATCGATGTATTTACTGGGACTGGGATTTTATGAAACAGCGCAGGGATTCCGTCCTGGCCATAGTATGCATATGAAATTGGGTATATTGATTTTAGCCGGTTTGGTGATTGCATTTGTAATCGGAGCCAGTGCATCTGTATTGGTGCCATTGGTGGCTATTATTATCCTGGCCCTGGTGTTTGTCCAGTTCCGCCGCAGCCGTATTACTCGTCAGGCTGCATCCCGGCGGTCTGTACGGCGCACCAAGATCAAACATCATGGGACGACGATTCATGGAGGACATAAACGCAAGGTGAGTGCGAAAAAACGTACTGCCCATGTTCCCAAACAGCAGGAACCGCTTGAAGCGAAAGACGTGCAACAGGATGCGGAAACACTGGATGACTGGATGAAAAGCGTCCACATACCGGACTCTTTTAAGAAACCGGCGGTGGAAGAAACGGAAACAGAAGACTCCGTTGTTGCTGAAATGATGGAAACTGCTGAACCGCATTTACAACAGGGGGCGGCTCAAACGGTAATTCCCAAACAGGAACCGGATTCCCTTTTTGTAGCACCGGTATTCCATAATCCGGATGCTATACCGGTAACTCCGGAAGAGGATGTCCTGTCTCCGAAGAATGAGGCACCGCAGCCGGAACGGCAGGGTTCCTCGCCGTGGCAGGAAGTAAAGCCGCCGCAACGGAAAAAGCATTTTACCCGCTCACCCTGGGCGCAGGAAGGAGAGAATAAAAATGATTAAACAAGCATTAAAGTACTCTCCTGCGGGAAATCATAAATGGATTATTTTTTTGATCGTCGTATTGATACAGTTTATCGTCCTGGGATTTATTGGCTGGCGCTGGCATAATATCAGCGTCGACGGCATACCGTATCAGTGGAAATGTGTTCCCCGGCTGGAAGTATCTTCTTTCGGTACCGATTATATCCGGGTCGTTTTCCCAGAAGATACGGCAGAATGGCTGGATAGTACGGTTCCCGAACCGGGGCAGATAGTATATATACAGATTTCCCGTGATGAACAGGGAATGTTGCAGATCAATGGGGCGTCAGCGGATAAACCGGGGGTCGGCAGTGATTATATGAAAGGGCAAGTCGTTTCCTATTATGATGGTACGGTCCAATTTCAGATTGGGTTCGACCGGTACCGTATCGCACCGGAACAATCGGATGGTATTTATGATATCAATGGCAGTGATAATGTCATTGCCAGCATTCGCATGAAAAAGGGCGATGGGATTATCGAAGGAATTTTTGTCAATGGGATACCTTTGGAGTCGTCCAGCAATGGAGCTGCTATCAAAGCAGCTAAAGAAGCAGAAGAAAAGTTGCAGGGCAGTTCTTCTAAATCCGATAAACTTCGTATCACCGAATCGGGAATGGTGCCGCCAAAAGAAGAATAATTGTTTGGACAGAAAGGGGATACCATGAAAACATATATAAAAATTGGCCTGACGGTTATGTTGATGGCAGCGTTTTTTCTGTTATCAGGGTTTCGGGCACAGACAATTATCCATGATGACGGCAGCGAAACACAAGATGTCCTGAAAGTATCCGAAACGACAGCGGGACAAAAAAAATTACGCAGTGATGCCGATGAATTCCAAAAGCGGAATTATACTATCATGGATTATAGTAATGGAAATGGGGAAGGCTTCCGGGCGATGAAGACCATTACCAAAGAAGGGGCGAATAAGAGCTCTGTTGACCGCATCGTCCATAAGACCCATGACGGGCTCATTTGTTCCACCTATTATATTGATTATAAATATGATGCAGACAGCCTGCAGTCTTTGCGCCTGGGGATGTCGATGGATGAAAATGATGCCGACCTGGAATATATCATATCGTTTCCGTCGGGGACGCGCGTCGTCAGTAATAGCACGAAGGCCGATAATCAGGGCAGCACATACATGTGGAGCCTGCAGAATTCCAATCCGACGACAATTAAATTACAGGCCACGGTATGGCATAAATTATTCATTTATATTGCGTTGTTCCTTATTGTTGCCATTGTCTTTTTAATATTGATCATGGAACACCGCCGCAAGAATGTCATCAGCTGGAAACAGGCTGCGCATATGCGTAAAGTGGAAATGATGTTGTTGTGTATCCCTGTTGTTATCTTAGGATATATGGGATATGAATACTATGTCGGGACACATGTAACGGCGGATACGCTGGCCAAGGTATCGCAGCAGCAGCAGGAAGAATTGCTGGAAAGCCGCGAAGAAGATCAGCGGCTGAATAATGCCGATGCTCAGAAGCAGCGTGTCGGTGAAAAGGCAGCGTCTATGATTCGCAGTAAGACTGCGGAAATTTCCAGTTCACTGCGGGAATTGAACCGTAATTATCAGTCCGGTTCGATCAGTCAGAGTTCGGCTCGTTCGGAAGCGCGTTCACTGGCTTCCCAGGCCCGGAATTTATTAGACAGCAGTAAGGATTTATCGGAAGCGGACCGGGATGTATTGCAGCAATTGGTAGACCGCCTCGTAGATGAAGCCGAATCAATCGGCAGCGGACCGTCGCCGGCAGCGGAACGACGGACACCGACGGTAACGGAAGAGCCGCAGCGGTCGGAACGGGTGACGGAAACTCCAAAATCAACGCAAAGTGATACTACCAGTACGGATTCTTCTTCAGCCAAGACAAGCGATAGCGGCAAGACGGATTCATCTGCTAAAAATACGGATAAGACGAGGTAATGGATAATTTTTATCAAATATATTTGCGATTGTGAAAAAACATGGTATGATAGTAGTGAAGAACGACCTAAATGGTTATGTTTGTACCCCGTTGTTTTTAGATAGGAGGTTGTAATATTATGTATTGTGTAGAAGAAATTAGAAATGGCGTGTATTGGATGGGTTGTAATGATTTCCGTACAGAATTGTTTGAACGCATTTTTCCGATTCCGGAAGGTGTTTCATACAATACGTATTTCATTGATGATGAAAAAACCTGTGTTATCGATGCGATGGATAAATCATGCCGGGATGAATATTTGGAAGATGTAGAACATCTCCTGCAGGGACGTAAATTGGATTATTTCGTATTGCAGCATATGGAACCGGATCATGCCAGCTCGGCGTTGGCGTTGCTGCAGAAATATCCGGAAGCTAAGATTATCGGACAGCCGCAGACGTTCAAACTTTTTGAACAATTCTTCCGTCATCCGTTGAAAGACCGCTATGTTCCTGTCAAAGAAGGGGATCAGTTGAAATTAGGCAAGCATACCTTGCAGTTTATCAAAGCTCCCATGGTTCATTGGCCGGAAGTCATCATGTCGTATGACATTACGGATAAGATTTTGTTCAGTGCCGATGCGTTTGGTTCTTTCGGTACATGCGGCAATGTGTTTGCCGACCAGGTGGATTACGAAGAAAACTATTTGGAAGCTGCCCGCCGCTACTATGTCAACATCGTTGGCAAGTATGGCCCGCAGGTTGTCAACGTACTGAAAAAGGCATCGGGTGTTCCTATCGAAATTATTTGCCCGCTCCACGGTCTCGTATTCCGTACACCGGAAACCGTACAGTATATTATTGAAAAGACACTGCATTGGGCAAAATACGTACCGGAAAAAAATGGTGTTGTCATCGCATTTGCGTCTATTTACGGGAATACCGAACGGGCCGCCTGCGTACTGGCTCATAAATTAAGTGAACTCGGCGTCAAAGATGTTCAGCTTTTTGACGTAGCCAAGAACAATTCTTCCTATGGTACGGCGAAGGCTTGGGAATACAGCCATCTGATTTTGGCAGCTCCGACATATAACCTGAATCTGTTCCTGCCGATGGAAGCATTCCTCCATGATTTGAAGACATTGACATTCCAGAAACGTAAGATTGCCGTTATTGCCTGCCACAGCTGGGCTTCTGCGGCATATAAGACCATGACTGACTATGTAGAAAATCAATTCAAGAATTGCGAACTTCTTGAACCGAGCCTGGACATGAAGTCTTCGTTGCAGGATGATCAGGAAAGTATCATTAATGAAATCGCCAAGGTGGTAGCTGATGATATTAAAGATTCTCCGAATCCGCAGACCTTGATTTAATGTATCAGAGCATTATGTAAAGAATATTGATGTAAAGTCATATAATACCCCTGTACAGGATATGGTATCACATCCTGTACAGGGGTATTTCTATGTAACAATCAATGAAAGCTGACGAATTTAATACGAAAAAGATATTGACAACTTTATCTGTAACTATTATAATTACAGTTAAAGGAGGAGATGAAGCAATGAGGAGAATATTGATAGCAATGATGGCGGTGATGATGACGATGATATTGGCCGGTTGTGCCGGGGCGGCAAAAACCGATTCCATGGAGTCGGGCCGGAACGGGGCATATCATAAAATCAGCCAGGAAGAAGCGAAGAAAATGATGACCGAAAATCCGGATATCATCATCCTGGATGTCCGTACTGCTGACGAGTATGCGGAAAAGCATATTCCCCATGCGCGTCTGGTTCCGAATGAAGAAATCGGTGATACGATGATAGAAGGATTAAATAAAGATGATGTTATTCTGGTGTATTGCCGCAGCGGCCGCCGCAGCAAAGCGGCTTCGGATAAATTGGTAAAAATGGGATATACCGCAATTTATGATTTTGGCGGTATTACAACGTGGCCGTATGAAACAGAAGCAGGGCCATATCAGGGAATATGATACTAGAGGCGAAACAATATGACAAGTGAATTTGCGATTGCTGTGCATGCGATTACCTATCTGAATCATAAACAAGAAAGTCTGTCCAGTGAACAAATTGCGGAAAACGTTTGCGTTCATCCGGTTCGGATCCGGAAAATACTTGCTCGTTTAAAAAAGGCGGGCTTGATCGTCACCAAGGAAGGCACTCATGGCGGTTATCATTTTGAACAGGATCCGGCAGCGGTTGATTTGTATACGATTTGCCAGGCAGTAGGCGAACAACCTGTCGAAGTGAAAGCGAGTACGGGTGATATCAATATGGAATGCCATATTGCATCCGGTATGGCGGGTATCATGGATCAGGTGTATGACAGGATGAATCAGGCTTGCTACTCGCAGTTAAAGCAGATTACGATAGCGGATATAGATAAAAAAATTTTTCAACGAGGTGAATAGGATGAATAAAAAATATGATGCGATTATTTTAGGATTTGGCAAAGGCGGCAAGACGTTGGCTAACTATTTAGCCAATCAGGGAAAATCGGTGGCATTGGTGGAACGGTCCGATAAGATGTATGGCGGCACCTGCATCAATATCGGCTGCATCCCGACGAAATCATTGGTTGATGGAGCCCATCGGTCCGTCATTAAGGAACTGAAAAGTTTTGAAGAAAAGGCAGCGTATTATAAGGAAGCCATCGCACAAAAACAAAAGGTCGTCAGCATGCTGCGCAATAAAAATTTCCATATGCTGGCTGACCGTCCTGAAATCACGATATACCATGGCTTTGGTACATTTATAGATGCGTATACGATTCAGGTCGAATCGCAGCAGAAAAAAGAAGTCCTGCAGGCAGATCGGATATTTATTAATACGGGAGCCAGCCCGGTGGTATTACCCATCGAAGGGGCAAAAGATAACAAGCATGTATTTGTCAGTGAAGAGATACTGGAATTGACGGAACTTCCTAAAGAATTGGTCATCATCGGCGGCGGTTATATCGGTCTTGAGTTTGCGGCCATGTATAATGCCTATGGTTCCCATGTTACGGTATTGCAGAATCTGCCTATTTTGGTACCTCGTGAAGACAGGGATATTGCTGCGGCGTTACAAGCTGAAATGGAACGGCAGGGCATTCAATTTGTGTTCAGTGCTCAGGTGAAACAAATAGTTGATGAAAACGGTCAAACATATGTAAGATATGATGTGGAAGATACCCATTATAACGTACCGGCCGATGCTGTCCTCATGGCAACCGGACGCAAACCGAATACGGCAGGCCTTCATGTGGAAGCGGCCGGATTGAAAGTACAGCCGAATGGGGGCATCGTAACCGATAATCAGCGGCGTGCTTCCGACCACATCTGGGTGATGGGAGATGCAGCCGGCGGTTTGATGTTTACGTACGTATCCCTTGATGATTTCCGTATCGTCCGCTCGTCGTTAGAAGGCGGCAGTTACACAACGGACAACCGCAATATCCCGTACAGCGTCTTTGTCGAACCGACCCTTTCCGTCGTCGGGCTGACCGAAACCGCTGCTGTTGCACAGGGGTACGATATCGCCGTGGCGACTCTTCAGGCAGCGGCGATTCCCAAGGCTCACGTTTTGCAAAAACCATATGGAATGCTTAAAGCCATCGTGGATAAAAAGACGCAACTGATTTTGGGAGCAGCGCTGTTTTGCGAAGATTCCCATGAATTGATTAATCTTATTACATTAGCCATGGATGCCCATGTGCCATATACAGTCCTTCGTGATCAGATTTTTACGCATCCGACGATGATAGAATCGCTGAATGATCTTTTTGGCAAGATTAAGATGTAAACGGTATGATACACACCATCCCCGCTCCGTACATGGATATCCCAATCAGTGTACGGAGCGGGGATTTGTGCGCAGGGAAAACGGGGCAGTGATATTCCTCCTATGGACAGGGCAGGGTTTTTATTGATACAATTAAACTATAAGATATACAGTATCAATCTACAGGTACAAAAGGAGAGGTGATATCATGCAGATTGCACAATATATAAGACCCCAAAGCCTGGAAGAAGCTTGGGAGCTGAATCAGAAAAAATCAGCCGTAATATTAGGGGGATGCTGTTGGCTGCGGTTGTCTCCGCGGCGGCGTATCCAGCAGGCCATTGATATATCGGGACTGGGATTACATACGATAGAAGAAACGGATGATGGATTTCGCATCGGAGCGATGGTATCATTGCGGCAACTGGAACGATGCACGCCGTTGCAGACATATACAAATGGGGCTGTGAAGGAGGCGCTGCGTCATATCGTCGGCGTCCAGTTTCGCAATCTGGCTACCGTAGGCGGAAGCGTATGCGGACGGTTCGGATTTTCGGACGTATGGACAATCCTGATGGCGTTAGATGCCCGCGTAGAACTCTATAAGGGTGGCTCGATGACGCTGGGCGAGTTTGCTGCAGCCGGCCCTGGAAATGATATCGTGACGCACATTGTGATTCCCCGTTGTCCCCGGCATACGGCATATGCGTCCCTGCGGCTCAATACTACCGATTTCCCAGTGATTGCTTGTGCCGTTTCGGCGACGGAAAATCAGGTATACGTATCTATCGGAGCCCGGCCGCAGCGGGCGGAACTGCAGATTTTGCCTAAAGCGGATATTGGTCATGAAGGATTGGCAGCGACGGCGCAGCGGCTTGCGGACGGAGTGACGTATGGAACGAATATGCGCGGCTCGGCAGCGTACCGGCATGACATGGCAGTCGTATTGTGCCGGCGTCTGCTGATGCAGATTGGGAAGGAGGAAGAAGCATGAAAATAGGATACTGTTTGAACGGACGTAATGAAAGTGATGAGATAGATCCGAATGTAACGCTGCTTAAATTTCTCCGGTCCAAAGGCTGTTACAGTGTAAAATGTGGTTGTGAAACGACAAATTGCGGACTTTGTACAGTATGGCTGGATGATACGCCGGTTTTATCCTGTGCGGTACTAGCAGTGCGTATTGATGGCCATCAGGTTACGACGCTGGAAGGATTACGGCAGGAAGCGCTGGAATTTGCCCGTTACATGGGACGTGAAGGGGCTGACCAATGCGGTTTCTGCAACCCCGGATTTGTCATGAATGTGTTGGCCATGGTACGTGACTTGAGTGATCATCCGACAGAGGATGAAGTAAAAGAATATTTGGCAGGCAACCTGTGCCGTTGTACCGGATATGTCAGTCACATGCGGGCGTTGCGGGCGTATTTGGCAGATAAAGGAAAGGCGGTGCAGCCATGACGCAGTGGAAGAAAATCAATCATCCTCTCATGAAAAAAGATGCCGTCAGCCTGCTGACGGGGAAGCCGGTATATACACAAGATCTGGCACCGGCAGACTGCCTTATCGTCAAGGCACTGCGCAGCCCGTATGCGCATGCGATAGTCAAAGCAGTGAATACGGCGGCTGCTGCAAAAGTACCGGGAATCGAATGCATCGTCACGGCAGACGATGTACCGCAAAAAAGATTTACCATCGCCGGCCAGACGTATCCGGAACTGAGCCCGTATGACCGGTATATCCTGGATAAACGTATCCGGTATGTGGGGGACCCGGTTGCCTTAGTAGCAGGAAAGACAGAAGAAGCCGTTGATAAGGCATTGCAGATCATCCGCGTTGAATATGATGTATTAAAGCCGCTGCTGGATTTCACCAAGGCCATTGATAATCCGGTAGTGGTCCATCCCGAAGCGGATTGGACACCGAAAGTCGATGTCGGCGGCGATAATACGCGTAATCTGATTGCCAGCGGTACGGATGAATGGGGCGATGTGGATGCAGTCCTTGCCGCTTCAGAAGTCGTCGTGGATTCGACCTACCATACGAAACAGGTACAGCAATGCATGATGGAAACATTCCGAGCTTTTTCGTATCTGGATATGCATGGCCGGATGACCATTGTCTGCTCTACGCAGGTGCCGTTTCACATCCGGCGCATCGTCGCCAACGCACTGGATATTCCCAAGTCACAGATACGGGTCATCAAACCCCGCATAGGAGGAGGCTTCGGAGCTAAACAGACAGCGGTAGTAGAAGTATACCCGGCCTATATTACCCATATTACGGGAAAACCGGCACTGATGGTGTACAGCCGGGAAGAAGCGATGACCGTATCGGCACCGCGCCATGAAGCACAGATCCATGTGCGTCTCGGGGCTTCAAAGGACGGTATCATCCACGGCATATCCCTTCATTCCTTGTGGAATGGCGGGGCATATGGCGAACATAGTCCTACAACGGTCACATTGTCCGGACATAAATCCATTCCGTTGTATAATAAATTTGCTGCCTATCGCTTTCGGTATGAATCGGTGTATACGAATACGATTTCTGCCGGAGCCTATCGCGGGTATGGTGCGACCCAGGGGATTTTTGCCCTCGAATCGGCAGTCAATGAACTGGCCGTCAAATTGCATATGGATCCGACCGCATTGCGGCTGAAAAATATTGTCCATGAAGGGGAAGTCATGCCGGCATATTTCAATGATGTGTCGACGAGCTGCACACTGGATGCCTGTATAGAGCGGGTAAAGGAAATGATCCATTGGAAGGATGCCTATCCCCGGACGGTGCTTCCTGACGGACACATCCGCGGTGTCGGTATGTCCTTGTCCATGCAGGGCTCCAGCATTGCTCATGTCGATGTGGCTTCAGCTACCATCAAGGTCAATGATGACGGCTTCTATACGCTGGCCATCGGGGCGACCGATATGGGTACCGGCTGCGATACGATTTTAGCCCAGATTGCCGCCGAATGTCTTCAATGTCCGGTCGACCATATCATACCCCGCGGCGTCGATACGGACACATCCCCGTATGACAGTGGTTCCTATGCATCGTCGACGACATACCTTACGGGCAAAGCCGTTGAACTGACCTGTGCCAGCCTTATCAAACGGATGAAAACACGGGCGGCAGCTGTTTTGGATTGTAAGCAGGCGGAACACCTGGTCTTTACAGGAACGTCTATCGATGATCCCGATACAGGGAAATCCATTACCATCAAAGAGCTGGGAAACGGCGCCATGTGTGGTAATGACATCGCTCTGGAAGCGACGGAGTCCCATCATTCACCGACCTCACCGCCGCCGTATATGGCTAGTGCAGCCGCAGTGGATATCGACCCGGAAACAGGCCATATCGATGTGGTTGATTTCGCATCCGTGGTAGATTGCGGTACGGTCATCAATCCGGCGCTGGCCAAAGTCCAGGTCGAAGGGGGAATCGTCCAGGGAATCGGCATGGCACTGACGGAAAACATCCAAATGGATAAGCGGGGACGTATCCAGAATAATTCCTTTATGCAGTACCGCATGCCGACGCGGCAGGATATAGGCAGCGTCCGCGTCGAATTTGCTCCCAGCTATGAACCGCAGGGGCCCTTTGGTGCTAAATCCATTGGTGAAATCGTCATCAACTCGTCAGCTCCGGCGATTGCCGATGCCGTATATAATGCTGTAGGCATCCGGTTCCGCGAGCTGCCGATTACGGCCGAACGGGTATACCTGGCCCTGAAAAATAAAGACTGATGAAAACGTAAAATCGCGATATTTTTATTTGACAAATGCCCAGAATATTGCTAGAATATGTATCAACACAAAGGCGTTGAGCGGAAAAAGTTGTGCTGCTTTATGACAGAGAGGTATCTGATCGGTGCGAAGATACTGATAAGGCGACAGCAAGTCACCCGTGAGCCGGCAGGAGGAAAGGCCTGCCCGGGGCAGGACCGTTATTCCTTTGAATAAGTGGCCGCAGCTGTTGCGGCAAATTAGGTGGTACCGCGGAAGATATAGCGTTCTTTCGTCCTAAGGAGATAACCCTTGGGATGAGGGGACGCTTTTTTTATGGCAGGAGGGATTGCACATGAAATGGAATAAGGAAAAACTGCAAGGCTATGCGCCAAATGATATTGAAATGCAATGGTATGATTTTTGGGAAAAGAAAGGGTATTTCCATCAGGATCCGGATCCTTCCAAAAAGCCGTTTAGTATCGTCATGCCGCCACCGAATGTTACGGGCCAGCTCCATATGGGGCATGCGCTCGATAATACGCTTCAGGATATACTCATCCGTTTCAAACGGATGGAAGGATATAATGTGGCCTGGATTCCCGGCACGGACCATGCCGGTATCGCTACGCAGGTCAAGGTAGAACAGCAGCTGGCTAAAGAAGAAGGAAAAAGCCGCTATGATATCGGGCGGGAAGAATTTTTAAAACGCGTCTGGAAATGGAAGGAACAGTATGGCAGCCGGATTGAAAAACAGGTCCGCCGTCTGGGTTCATCCTGTGACTGGAGCCGCAAACGCTTTACGATGGACGATGTCTGTGCCCGTGCCGTTCGCGAAGTTTTTGTCGATTTGTATAATGAAGGCCTTATTTATCAGGGCCAGCGCATTACGAACTGGTGCCCCCATTGCCATACGGCACTGAGTGATATTGAAGTAGACCATTCCGATGTGCAGGGTCATTTATGGTATGTAAAATATCCGATTGTCGGTGAAGATGCCTACATCATGATTGCTACGACACGGCCGGAAACGATTATGGGTGATACGGCAGTAGCTGTTAATCCCAAAGATAAACGCTTTGCCAAATATGTCGGTAAAAAGTGTGTCATTCCTCTCGTAGACCGGGAAGTTGAAATCATTGCCGATGATTATGTCGATTTGGAATTTGGTACCGGGGCGGTTAAGATTACGCCGGCACATGATCCCAATGACTTTGAAATGGGACAGCGCCATCATCTGGAATCCATCATGATCATGAATCTCGATGGCACGATGAATGCCAAAGCCGGTGCTAAATATGATGGCATGAGCCGCGAAGAATGCCGTAAAGCCGTCGTTGCTGATTTACAGGAATTAGGTTTGCTGGATCATATTGAAGAACTGACGCATGCCGTCGGCCATTGCTCTCGCTGCAAGACCGTAGTGGAACCGTTCACGACGAAACAATGGTTCGTCAAGATGGCGCCTCTGACAGAAGATGCGATCAAGGCCGTTGCCGATCATCAGACTAAATTCGTTCCGGACCGCTTTGCCAAGACGTATAACCATTGGATGGAAAATGTCCATGACTGGTGTATTTCCCGGCAGCTCTGGTGGGGTCATCAGATTCCGGTCTGGTATTGCGATGACTGCGGTGCCGTATCGGCCAGCAAGACCGATCTGACGGAATGCCCGCACTGCCACAGCAAGCATATCCATCAGGATCCCGATGTATTGGATACCTGGTTCAGTTCGGCTCTCTGGCCGTTCTCGACCATGGGTTGGCCGGATAAGACAGCGGATATTCAGCAGTTCTTCCCGACGAGTGTCATGGTTACGGGCTATGATATCATTTTCTTCTGGGTAGCGCGGATGATGTTTATGACCTGTAAATTCATGAAAGACATTCCTTTTGAACATGTCTTTATCCATGGGCTCGTCCGTGACAGCCAGGGACGGAAGATGAGTAAATCTCTGGGGAACGGTATTGATCCGTTGGGCGTCTGTGAAGAATATGGCGCGGATGCATTGCGGTTCACGCTGGTAACGGGGAATACGCCGGGGAATGATATGCGTTTCTACATGGAAAAAGTAGAAGCAAACCGGAATTTCGCCAATAAGATTTGGAATGCTTCCAAATTTGTCATCATGAATCTCAGTGATTATGATGAATCATTTGTACCGGAAGAAAAAGACCTGACCTTAGCGGATCGCTGGATACTGTCGACTTTCAACGATACGATTGCCAATGTTACGGCTAATCTGGACGCATTCGAATTAGGGGATGCCGCAGATGAAGTATATGATTTTATTTGGAACTCCTATTGCGACTGGTACATTGAACTGGCTAAAAAGCGTATTTACCAGTCCGATGACGAACAGAGCAAGAAGACGGTCCAGTACATCCTGGTCTATGTCCTGACGCATACACTGGAAATGCTCCATCCGTTCATGCCGTTTGTAACGGAACATTTGTGGCAGCATTTGCCGCATGAAGGGGAATCCATCATCGTTGCTCCCTGGCCTAAACCGCAGCCGCAATTGGATTTCAAAGAAGAAGCGGCGACAATGAATACGATCATGGAAGCTATCAAGGGTATCCGTAATATGCGTGCTGAATCCAATGTACCGATGGGTAAAAAAGCTCCGGTCATCATGACGCCGGCAGATGAAGCAATGGCGAAGACGTTGCGGACCTATGAATCTTATTTCCATACGCTGGCTTTTGCCGACAAGGTAACCTTGCTGGCACCGACGGATGCCAAACCGGAAAATGCCGTCGTTACGGTAGTACCGGGAATCGAAGTATACTTGCAGCTCAAAGACCTCATTGATGTCGAAAAGGAAACGGCCCGTGTCCAAAAGGAACAGGATAAACTGACGAAAGAAATCGAACGATTGAACAAAAAATTGTCTAATCAGGGATTCCTGGCCAAGGCACCGGATGCAGTCATTAATAAAGAAAAAGGGAAATTAGCGGATTATACTGAAAAAATGAATTCGTTGACCAAACGCATGGCAGACTTAAAACAATTATCTTAAGACTGCCTGACAAAGGCGGCCGCAAGGCCGCCTTTTGCAGTTTGACAGGAATGGTTTTATGAGACAGGATACGAGTGTTTTCTCAGCGATAGAAGGAGAAAAGGAGACGCGGAATAGTATTATGACATATACGGAATCAGTAGCATATTTGGAACACGCCAGTTCGTTTGGTATTCAGCTGGGCCTGGGACGTATCGAAGAATTGTTGTCCCGTTTGGGGAATCCGGAAAAAAAGTATAAGACGATCCATGTGACGGGAACGAACGGCAAGGGATCGGTTACGGCCATGATTGCATCAGCCCTTACCGAAGGGGGTATAAAGACAGGGAGATATACGTCGCCTCATTTGGAAGAATATACAGAACGCATCAATATTGACGGCAAGGATATCAGCCAGACCGATTTTGCCGCCGCGGTACAGGTCGTTTCCCCGCTAGTGGAAGATATGGCAGCGGCAGGAAAGGAACGGCCTACGGAATTTGAAATGCTGACGGCAGCGGCGTTTTGGTATTTTGCGCAGCAGCAGGTAGAGTATGCCGTCATCGAAGTGGGACTGGGCGGACTCCTGGACTCGACCAATGTCATCGTGCCGCAGGTAGCGGTGATTACGAATGTGGCCATGGATCATATGAAATATTGCGGCAATACGATTGAAGAAATCGCCGCCGTCAAGGCGGGTATCATCAAGGAAGGTGTTCCCGTCGTCACGACGGCAGAAGAACCGGCCCTGTCCGTTATTGCCAGAGCTGCGTATCAAAAACACAGTCATCTGTATGCGTTGGATCACAGTTTTGAGATTGTCGGCAATGCCGGCCCTGAAGATCCGGCAGCCGGACAAATGATTACGGTACGGGAAAAAAGCCGCTATGCGATTACGACGACGCTTCCCTTATTGGGAAAACATCAGCGGACCAATGCCGGCGCAGCAATCATGGCACTCCTGCTCGTGGCACGTCATGAAAAACGATTGACCCGGACGGCTATCGAAAATGGGATAGCCCACGTGAAATGGCCCGGCCGTTTCCAGGTTTTGCGGGCCGGCGATATGGATATCGTTATTGACGGTGCGCATAATCCCGCTGGTATCGATACGTTTTGCAAGACCTATGAAGAGGTTTTCGGCAGCCGGAAACGGGTATTCCTTTTTTCGGTGTTAGCAGACAAGGATTATACGCAGATGGTACAGGAACTGTTCCATAAAGATGATTATGTTGTCTGTGCGCCGGCTCCGACGCCGCGTACATCCGATCCGAAGAAAATGGCAGCCATCCTGCCCTGCCGGGCCGATGCGGCGGATACGCTGGCTGCCGGATTGGATAAGGCGGTTGCCGCAGTTACGGAAGGCCAGGTACTGGCCATTGTGGGATCGTTGTATATCCAGGGAGAAGTAAGAGCGTATTTGCGGCAGCATTTTTCCCTGACCAACATATAAAAGACAGGCTCCTTTGTTTGTGTATTCATACATGTGGCTGGTGTATGCAACGTTAGTGTAAAATAATTGTGGGTAAACTTTAGTAAAATAAAAACGAGAAGGAACTTCTTTGGTATAATGAAATCGACAGAACCTCATTCCAAAGGAGACCTTCTCATGAATATTTTACAACAAATCA
>JALCDF010000005.1 GCA_022641375.1 Megasphaera sp.
ATCCCGGTGGAGCATTGGGCCGGAAACTGCTGCTTACCGTAGAAAATGTCATGCATAAAGACAAAGAAAACCCTGTCGTGGCGGAAGACAGCACCGTTCAGGATGCTTTGTTCATGATGACTGAAAAGGGCCTGGGTGCCGTATCGGTTGTGGATGAAGAAGGCAAATTAATAGGTCTGGTTACGGATGGCGATGTCCGCCGCGGCCTGGAAACGGGTTCGAACTTTCTCCAATGGCCGGTTGATGCTATGATGACCAAGAGCCCTCGGGTGATTACAAATGATAAGCTGGCAGCGGAAGCACTTCATGTCATGGAAAAGAATCAGCCCCGTCCGATTACGGTTTTGCCGGTCGTCGACAAGGACCATAAAGCAGTCGGGATGATTCATCTGACAGACTTATTGCGGCAGGGAGTGGTCTAAGTGCAATTCTTGACGAAGATAAAATTATTGGCGCTGGATGTGGATGGCGTCCTTACAGACGGTATCATTTACTATAGCCCGGCCGGAGATGCCATGAAAGGGTTTTCAGCCCGCGATGGTATGGGCATATCTCTTGCCCGTGCGGCCGGTTTGAAGACGGCGCTTATTACCGGGCGGCGTTCTCCCATGGTAGAACAACGGGCTAAGGATTTACATATTGATTATGTTATCCAGGATGCAGTCCGCAAACTGCCGGCGATGGAAAAACTATGCAGCAAGGTAGGATTTACCATGGCAGAAGTAGCCTATATGGGCGATGATTTGAATGACGTAGAACTTATTTCCCAATCCGGGTTCGGAGCGGCTCCGTGTGATGCTTGTGAAGAAGCCCGCCGGGCCGCGGCCTTTGTGTCGGCATATGATGGCGGACACGGTGCATTGCGGGAATTTGTCGAATATATTTTGAAAAACCAAGGTTTATGGAATGGCGTCCTGGATACATATTTAAAGGGATCCTCCGTATTACACCAATAATAGAAAGGAGCGTCTGTATTGTGTTTAATGAGTGGCAGTATCATGCTGCGCGGGGCATAGGTAAGATACTCAGTCATCTTTCTTACCCCACTATCATTTCATTGGGACGCAAATTAGGACCCCTGGTAGGGAGAATGCTGAAAAAGCAATACGTGCGCGGCGTATGGCATATTATGCGCGGCATGGACTGCGATAAAGAAAAGGCTGTACATATCATGGATGATTTGTATGCCAATCTGGGCCAGTCGCTGATGGAAATTCTCTATACCCCGAAATTGAATAAAAACAACATTTCTACATTTGTAACGTTAGATCATCCGGAACGGTTGGAAACAGCTTTGGCAGAGAACAAAGGCGTTATCGTACTGACCGGACATTTCGGCAACTGGGAATGGATGGGAGCATCGTTGTCCTTATATGGATATCCGGCAACGACCATTGTTAAAAATCAACCTAATTCGTCAGTAACACGTCTTCTCAACGAAAATCGCGAGATGATGGGTTTGGAAGTATTTGCCCGTGGCGGGAATGAAATGGTTATTGCGGCCAGAGCATTGAAACGTAAAAAAATCCTGGGTTTTTTAGCAGATCAGGATGGCGGTTTTCATGGTGTACCGCAAATGTTTTTGGGCAAGATGTCTTCTACGCCGAAAGGCCCGGCACTGTTTGCCCGTAAATTCCGGTCACCGGTGCTGCCGATATTTGCTATTCATGATGAAAAGCATCATAATCATGTATATATCGGTGAACCCTTGTATTATGAAGATACGGGTGACAAGGAAAAAGATGTGACCGCTATGACACAGAGAATGGCTGTCCTGACGGAACAATTCATTCGTGAACATCCGGCAGAATGGCTTTGGTTCCAGCATCGATGGAGCACGGCACCAGAAGAAATTATTGCATTGCAGCAAGAAAAACAGGAGGCTCAGGGCATTGAAACTGGAACAACTGAAGAAAAATAAAAAAACAGTAGCCATCATTGCGGGTATTATTGCTTTTTCGGTTTTGCTCTATGTCGTCATGAATCCGGAAAAGACAGAAGATGTTCAAGTAAGTCCTGATAAACTTGTGCAATTCGATGGATCTGAACTGGAAGAAAAAAAGGATGGCAAACTTGTCTGGAAGCTGACGGCGGATAAAATCATGATTGATCCGGATACGCAGATTATTTATTTCGATCATCCCAAAGCACTGATATATGATGACGATGGTACGGAAACGACCATTACATCGCCAAAGGGGACGTTGGATAAAAATAAGAAAATAATTCAGATACAGCCGAAAGTAGATGCTGTCAATGATAAAGGTGACACGTTGCAGACAGACGGTACTGTGTATTATAATATGAATACGCGTATGATCAATGGCGGCAAAGTTGTCATGCAGCGGCATGATAAGACGGGGTTGGAAGCAGATGCGTTTGAAACCAGCGCCAACTTGGATCATGTTGTATTGACAGGTCATGCAAAAGTGACAAAAGGAGAAGACTAACGATGACAAGACAATTGCGAAATACAGTTATGGGAGCCGTCTTGTTGGGGCTTTTGGCCTTGCCGGCAGCAAACATGATTACAGCTGCCGGGGAGCAGAATGGCCAGTCCGGCCAGCCCGCA
The DNA here is from genome assembly GCA_022641375.1 of Megasphaera sp. Classification (GTDB taxonomy): domain Bacteria; phylum Bacillota; class Negativicutes; order Veillonellales; family Megasphaeraceae; genus Megasphaera. The sequence continues at coordinate 2,573 of JALCDF010000005.1, forward strand.
GTTTCGGTAACAGCCGATAAATTGGAATACGATGGCAAAACCCAGGTTGCTACAGCAACCGGCAATGTTGTCATTGTCCGCGATCAGGCGACGATGACAGGAAATAAAGCTGTCTATAACCTGAAGAGTGCTGAAGCGGATATGGAAGGCAATGTCGTTGTTGAACAGCCGAATATGCACATCGATGCGGATAAACTCCATTCGACAAACCGCAACTATATTATCGCTACGGGAAATGTTCACGGAATCAATGGTGATAAAAAGATAAATGGTGATCAGGTAGAATATTATCTGGATAAGGATTATGGCATTGTTACCGGTCACGGCTATTTGGAAGCGCAGGGGTCACAACTTTGGGCGGATCATATTGAAACCTGGATGAAAGAAATCAGGGCTGTCGGTACGGGCAATGTCCATATCGAATCGCCGGCCGATAATTTGACAGCCTATGCCGGCAAGGCCGTATATACACAGACACCCAATGTCAATAATGGTGTTATCCATTTGACGGATAATGTATATGCGACGCAGAACGGCAATTCTCTGACGGGGAACGATATACAGATCCGCCTGGCAGATAATTCTGTCCAGTCCATGAATCGCTCGACAGTGGTTATTGTGCCTGGTAGTGAATAAGTTTATGAAGTAACAAGGGGGATACATGTTTATTCAAACCAACGACCTGATCAAGACATACAAAGAAAAAAATGCCGTTGACGGGGTCAGTATTCATGTCGATCAAGGACAAATCGTAGGACTTTTGGGGCCTAACGGTGCAGGCAAGACAACGACCTTTTATATGATTGTTGGCATTGAACACCCTGATGGCGGCACCATTCTGATTGATGAAAAAGACATTACAGGACTGCCTATTCATAAGCGGGCTGCCTATGGAATCGGATATTTGCCGCAGGAAGCATCTATTTTTCGTAAACTTACGGTAGAAGAAAACTTATTGGCAATGTTGGAAACAACGAAGCTGTCGAAGAAAGAGCGTCATGAAAAAGCAGAGGCGCTGATGGAAGAATTTACGATTATCAAACTTCGCAATCGTTTGGGAATCCAGCTTTCAGGGGGCGAACGGCGGCGTGTCGAAATTGCCCGTTGTCTCGTCATGGATCCGGCATTCATCCTGTTGGATGAACCGTTTGCCGGTATCGACCCGCTGGCGGTGAATGACATCCAGAATATTATCAGTCATTTAAGGGACCGCGGCATGGGCGTCCTCATTACGGATCATAATGTCCGTGAAACATTGCGTATCGTAGATAAAGCCTATATTTTGAGTGAAGGCAGGATTTTGTTGGAAGGTAATCCGGACATGATTGCCAATGACCCGACGGCTCGTAAATTTTATTTAGGCGAAGAATTCAAGATGTAAGACAGGGAGAAATGAATGCGAATATTAGATAAATATATACTCAAAGAATTTGTCAGCCCCTTTCTATTCGGTGTCTGCGCGTTTACTGCCGTATTTATTGGTACAGGGACCTTATATCGTATAGCGAATCTGATCAATCAATACGGGGCAGGTGCATGGGCAATATTCCGTGTCTTGATTTTGGCTATGCCGTCTATTATCGTCGTGACGTTTCCGATGTCCGTCTTATTGGGGTCTCTCATGGCGTTTGGCCGGTTGTCCAGCTCCAGCGAGCTGATTGTCATGCGTTCGGGTGGGCAGAATTTTATCCGTCTGGCCATGCCGATTTTTATAGCAGCCTTTTTTATATCCATTGTGGCGACGGGGTTTAATGAATATGTCGTACCAAAAGCCAATAATGCTTATAATACGATTATTAATGAAGAAATCAAGCATAATGCGGCACCGACGACACAGGATCATATTATTATCAAGAATATCAAAGGATCCGATATTTCCAGTCTGATGTATGCTCGTCAATATGATGCGAAAAATAAGGAACTAAAAGATATTACGGTCCAGGAATTTGAAAATGATGTGCTCATGCGTGTTGAAAAAGCGGACCGGGCGGATTGGAATGGTAGTAAATGGGTCATGCATGAAGGCATTATTTATGATGTATCTGAAAAAGAAGACGCATCGCGATCCATGAAGTTTACCAATCAATATCTGCCGATCATACAGACCCCGAAAAAAATCAACGCATCTCAAAAGAAACCGGATGAAATGACCATCCGGGAGCTTCGTGAACAAATCAAGGTGTTGGATGATAATGCGGTCAATACGAATAAAATGAAAGTTGAATTATACAATCGCTTTGCATTACCGCTTGCCAGCCTGGTTTGTGCCATCGTCGGCGCACCGCTGGGCATGCAAAAACAGCGGGGCAGTTCATCCATTGGTTTTGGAATCAGTGTCATCGTCATCTTCATTTACTATTCTATTATGACATTGGGGAATGCATTGGGAAATGGCGGCAAGATGCCTCCGTATTTAGCGGCCTTCCTGCCTGATATCATTTGTGGTATAGCCGGGGTCATACTGGTCTACCGCAAATCCAGATGAATAAAAGCTGTCTGCCTGTAGGCCGGCAGCTTTTTAGTAAGTTATATGACTTTAGCGCATACTAATGTGCCCGAGTATTTGTTAAAGTATTGAATTTATATTGGCATATAGCGTATAATTGCTTATATGGTATATGATTTATGGAAGATCTTAACAAACGAGAGAGGAGGTTCAATATGGAATTCGGTTGGGTACTGCTGATTGTGTTAGCAGTCATGGGCGGATTTATTGCCTATCTGGGTGATAAAATCGGTTCCCGTGTAGGGAAACATAAAATTAAATTATTCGGATTACGGCCCAAATACTCGTCCGTATTGATTACCATCCTTACGGGCATCAGTATTGCCGCGGTTACGCTGGGAGTCATGTCCATATTATCGCAGAACGTCCGGATAGCCTTGTTTGGAATGCATCAATTGCAGATGCAGAAGGCGGAATTAGAGGCACAGCGGGATAAACTGCTGCAACAGGCCAATGATCTGGGGAGCGAACTCGATGAAAAAAATGCCCTTATCGTTTCTACCAATGGGGAACTCATCGCGTCACAGAATGATTTACAGCAGGCGAAAGCAGCTCATGATGATGTGAGCCGGCAGCTTTCCATTGCCCAGGTAGCCTATGATCAGGCCATCAGTGAAAAACAATCCCAACTGGATGATAAACAGTCAGAACTGGATACGAAGCAGGACCGGGTCGACAGATTGGAAACAACGGAAAAACAGATGCGCCAGACCATCAATGGACTGGAAGTGACACAGAATCATCTCGTGGACAGGATCCACCTGTTAAATACGACTATGACGAATATCCGGGAAGGGACTGTCCTGTTCCGGGTAGGGGAAGTGTTGTCCAGTTCCGTGATTCAGGGTGGTATGAGCGCTGGAGATACGAAAGAAAAATTAAGCTTTATCATGAATCAGACCAATACGGCCATCATCCGTAATTTGGGAATTACGGATGAAAAAGCAGTTCTGGTCTACATTTCACCGGACGAATTCAACAGTACGGTCCAGAATCTGCAGAAAGCCGGTAAGGCCCAGAAACTGGTACGAGTCATTGCAGCCGGCAATATTATGCTTGGCGAACCGGCTCTGGTCCATCTGGAAACGTATGATAATGATCTGGTGTACCATAAAGGGGATACCGTCTATGAAGAACGGGTCCATAATGGGGCAGGAAATGCGGAATTGCGTCTTATGCAGTTCTTACATAATGTGAATCAGGTAGCCCGTAATCAGGGTATACTGCCGGATCCCCTTACCGGGAATGTAGGGGCGTTGACGGCAACGGAAATGTTTGATACGATTTCCAAGATGAGATCCTATAATGGGTCGGATATTACGCTCAAAGCGGTCACCGATAACGATATCTATACATCCGGACCGTTACGTATTGATATCCATGTAGATCCGGCGTCGTATTAAGGGAGATAGTATGATATTAGCCATAGATCCGGGGTCGGAAAAAACCGGTATAGCCGTTATCTATGATGATGGCCGCCTGGCGATGAAGAGTATTGTTCCTACGGATACATTAGAACAGAATATAGAAACGTTATATGGGCAATATCACTTTATGCATATTGTGATGGGAAACGGTACCAATCATAAACATCTGCAGCCTCTCGTCGAAAAATGGATTACCAGAGGGCATGAGAGCGTGATATTTTCCCTTATCGATGAAAAATATACAACCGTTGAAGGGCGTGAACTGTATTTTAAATGTACGCCACGGCATGGCTGGCGCCGCCTGGTACCATTGGTACTGCAGTACCCGCCGGAACCGGTGGATGATTTTGTAGCCTGGATCATCGGTCAGCGTTATGTGCGGCAACAAGGGGGTAAGGATGATTAAATATGCAATTCGGGCCTTGGGGCTTGCGCTGGGGGCTTTGATTTACACCATAGGCCTGGATATATTTCTTGTACCGAACAACGTCATTGACGGTGGTGTCGTCGGGATTGCGCTGATGGCAGCACAGCTGACGGGTATTAGTTTCAGTATCTTTATCGTCGTGTTGAACATTCCTTTTTTTGTCCTCGGGTATAAAAAAATAGGCTTGTTCTTTACGGTATCTTCCTTGTTTGCCGTATCTTCGCTGTCCGTTTGGAGCAGTTTTATACACCGTCCGGCCATTACCTCCGACCCTTTCTTGTCGACGATTTATGGCGGCATCATTATCGGACTGGGGGTCGGGCTGATCATACGCTGGGGCGGATCCCTTGACGGAACGGAAATCCTGGCGATCATCGCCGATAAGAAAATGCCATTTTCCGTAGGGGAAATCATCATGTTTTTCAACCTCTTCATACTGGGCAGTTCGGCTTTTGTTTTCAGCTATGACAGCGCCATGTATTCATTAGTGGCTTACTTTATCGCATATAAGATGATTGACATCGTGACCAATGGCCTTGATGAAATGAAAGGAATCCTGATCGTGACGTCCAAACATGATGATGTATCCCACCTGCTGACTCGCAGGATGGGACGTGCCGTGACGCTTCTCAATGGCGAAGGTGCCTATAAAAGAGAAAAGACCAAGGTGCTGTACTGCGTCGTATCGCGATTGGAAATCACCAAACTGAAAGAAGCAATCAGGGGTGTCGATCCCCATGCCTTCGTATCCATATTCGATATTCGGGAAGCTCATGGCGGACTATTTAAAGGACGGGTGAATCATTAAAAAATTAATACATTGACATACCTTGTATAATTGCTTTATTATATAAAATAAATGTATTTTATATATTCAATAAAAAGACAAATGTCTTGCAGGAGGAACACAATGGCACAATTAAATTTTAATATTCAGGACGTATGCGGTACGTTATCAGAAAATAAAGATGGCTGGCGTAAGGAATTGACCTTTATCAGCTGGAATAACCGGGCTCCTAAATTTGATTTGCGCTCATGGGATCCGGACTATCAGGCGATGACCAAAGGGATTACGATGACCAAAGAAGAACTGGAAAAATTGCGTGATGTTTTGAATGAACTTGATTTCGATAAGTACTAAAAGAAGGGAGTATGCTTTCAACGATTCTGCACTATGAATGGAAGGAAAGCATACTTTTTTTCTTTGACTTGCAAAATTTCGGGAAACATTATATAATCTCTAGTTGTATGTACTATTAGTACTTGGTCATAATTTTGGTTAAGGTGATGACATGGTTCGTATAGCAAGAGAAAAACGGCATATGTTATTGAGCAAACGCATAGAGGAAAATCCGTTCATCAATGATGAAGAACTTGCGGAAGAATTTTCTGTCAGCGTAGCAACCATCCGCCTGGACCGCCTGGCATTGGGGATACCGGAAATGCGTATCCGCATCAAGCAACGGGCGGAGGCGGCTCAAACCAAAATAGATCATACGGATATTTTTGGCGAACTCGTTGACTGTACTGTAGGAAAAACCGCCATATCCATATTAACGGCGACGGAAGATATGGTCGATGAGGCACATATCGTTCGTTCCCGGTGTTTATATGCGCAGGCGGATTCGTTGGCCCAGGCAGTACTGAATTTGCCAATCAACATTACGGTAGTAGCCAATATTAAATATAAACAGCCGGTCACTGTTGGCGATAAACTTGTTGCCAAGGCAGAAGTTGTCCGCCAGCGGGATCAGAAATATTATGTGTGGGTGAAGATACGAAAAAACGCGAAGGAAGTATTTCGCGCCAAGTTTATTATAGAATCTTTGGAATAATGGAGCGGTATTGTATGAAAATAGCTGTAGATGCTATGGGCGGCGATTATGCGCCGGAGGAAATTGTTCTTGGTGCAATCGAAGCAGTGAAAGATTATGATTTGGATGTCGTCCTGGTAGGAGATAAAGAAAAAATACAAAATGTCCTGACACGTTACGGTGGCAAGGAAAACTCTCGCTTATCTATCTTTCATGCCAGTCAAGTCATTGACATGGGAGAACATCCAGCTCAAGCGATTCGCAAGAAAAAAGACGCTTCCATCGTAGTGGCAACACGTCTCGTCAAAGAAGGGCAATGCGATGCTGTTGTGGCAGCCGGGAGTACCGGTGCTGCCGTAGCTGCGGCACTGTTTGGACTGGGCCGCATCAAGGGCATTGACAGGCCTTGCATTGCTACGCCGATTCCTTCTAAAAAGGGGATTACGGTATTATTGGATTCAGGAGCTAATTCCAATAGCAAACCGAAACATTTAGTGGAAGGTGCTATCATGGGCTCCCACTATGCAAAATATATCCTGGGTATTAAGAAACCTGTTGTGGGTCTGCTTAATATTGGGGAAGAAGCTTCCAAGGGGAATGAATTGTCTCAGGCGACGTATCCGCTGCTGAAAAAAATGAAGACGATTTCGTTCTATGGGAATGTAGAAGGCAGGGATATACCTGACGGAAAAGTGGATGTCGTTGTTTGCGATGGGTTTGTTGGCAATGTCATCCTGAAGTTCGGTGAAGGTATGGCGTTGTTTATTATTCGCTTAGTCAAAGAGACAATCCGGCAGAGTGGGTTTATTGCCAAATTAGGTGCTATGGCAGTATACCCGGCCTTAAAAATATTGAAGAAAAGGTTGGACTTTACTGAATATGGCGGCGCTCCTTTATTGGGAGTGGAAGGCAGCTTTATTATTTGTCATGGCAGTTCTAAAGCCAAGGCGATTAAAAATGCCATCCGGGTAGCCGGTGAATTTGTTGAACAGGATGTGGTCGGACATATCCGAACGAGTATCGAGGAAGAAGAGGTAGAACAGTATGATAGTGAAAGCTAATCCGGCAGGGATTTTAGGAACAGGCCATTACGCACCGGAACAAGTATGGACGAATAAAGACTTGGAAAAAATGATGGATACATCAGATGAATGGATTCGCAGCCGTACCGGAATCGGAGCCCGTCATGTGGCGCCGCAGGGGATGAATACGACGGACATGGCTACGGAAGCAGCCAAACAGGCGATGGAAATGGCACATGTCAAGCCGGAAGAACTGGATTTGATTATCCTGGCGACCTTGACGCCGGATCGTTCACTGCCAGCTTCATCCTGTAAAATCCAGGCGAATCTGGGTGCAGTCAATGCGGCAGCTTTTGATTTGGCCGCTGCCTGCTCAGGCTTTGTTTATGGTGCTATTACGGCAGCTCAATATATCGAAAATGGTTTTTATGATAAAGTCCTGGTCATCGGGGCAGAAATCCTGACCCGGGTCATCAACTGGAAAGACCGCGGTTCCTGTATCCTTTTTGGTGATGGCGCCGGCGCAGCTGTTATCGGCCGTGTACCGTCAGGATATGGTATCCTGGGAGGTGCCATGGGCGCTGACGGCACTGGCGGAGATTATCTGACGATTCCGGCCAGTGGTGTAGAAATGCCGCCGACAGATGCGTTGCGGGAAAATGGAATGGCTTATGCCAAGATGGATGGCAAGGAAGTATATAAATTTGCGGTCAATGCCATGCCGAAAGCGGCAAAACTGGCATTGAAGCGGTCGGAATTGAAAACAGAAGATATTGATGTCCTGATTCCTCATCAGGCGAATATCCGTATCATTCAATCGGCAGCCAAACGTCTCCATATACCGATGGATAAGGTATATGTCAACATTGAACGATATGCGAATACGTCCGGTGCATCCATTCCTATTGCCTTGGATGAAGCCAATCGCAATGGCATGATCCATCGTGATGACATCGTATGTCTGGATGGATTCGGTGCAGGACTTACGTGGTCCAGCCTGGTCATGAAATGGTATTAGAACATCAGATGAGGTGATTATGAATATGAAGAAAGCTTTTGTTTTCCCTGGACAGGGTGCGCAAAAAGTGGGCATGGTCAAAGATTTATACGATGCATATCCCATTGTCAGAGAATTGTTTGAAGAAGCCGATGATTCTCTTGGATTTTCGCTGACCAGACTGATTTTTGAAGGGCCCGATGAAGAATTGATGAAGACGGCCAATACGCAGCCGGCAATCCTGACGGCCAGTACGGCTTGCTGCCGTGTCCTGGCACAGGAAGGCCTGACTCCGGATATTGCGGCAGGCCACAGCCTCGGTGAATATTCTGCTCTGGTTGCAGCCGGTGCTCTTACATTTGCCGATGCAGTACGGACAGTACGTCTCCGCGGTCAGTTCATGCAGGAAGCCGTTCCTTTGGGAGCTGGCGGCATGGCAGCTATTTTGGGCCTTGCGGAAGATAAAATAAAAGAAATTTGTGCTGATATTTCTGCACAGGGCGGCGTCGTCCAGGCTGTTAATTTTAACTGCCCCGGACAAATCGTTATTGCCGGCAAGATAAAATCCGTTGAAGCAGCCGCGGAAGCGATGAAGGAAGCGGGTGCCAAACGAGCTATCATGCTTCATGTCAGTGCACCGTTCCATAGTTCGCTCATGGAACCGGCAGCGAAAAGACTGGCGGAAGTCCTCGATGACATCGCAATTTCCGATGCTAAGATCCCCGTCGTTGCCAATGTCAACGGGAAAATCGAAACCGCAGCTGCCGATATTAAGACAGCCCTGGTAAAACAAGCGGCCAGTCCGGTCCTTTGGATAGACTGCACGAAGACGATGCAGGCATTTGGTGCCGAAGCATTTGTTGAAGTCGGTCCGGGAAAAACACTTTGCGGATTCAACCGTAAAATCGACCGGAAAATCCATAGTGAAAATGTAGAAGATACAGCATCATTGAAAAAAACACTTGAATTTTTCCAGGGGGTTCGATAAAATGCTTTTAACAGGAAAAACAGCTATCGTCACCGGTGGTTCCCGTGGGATAGGGAGAGCCATTGCCGTTGCCTTTGCCGCTGCAGGGGCAAACGTAGCCGTCATATATGCCGGGAATACCCAGGCAGCCACAGAAACGGTACAGATGATTACCGATAAAGGCGGCGTTTGTACAGCGATTCAGTGCGATGTTGCCGATGGCAATGCCGTTACTGCCATGGTCAAAGCGGTGAAAGAACAATTTGGCACGGTAGATATCTTAGTGAATAATGCGGGTATTACCCGTGATAATATCATCATGCGCATGAAAGAAGAAGACTGGCAGAAGGTCATGGATACGAATCTGACCGGCGCATTCCATTGTACCAAGGCAGTTTCAAAATTTATGATGAAACAGCGCAGCGGTGCTATTGTGAATATATCTTCTGTCGTGGGCCTCACTGGCAATGCCGGTCAGGCAAACTACGCTGCCGCTAAGGCCGGACTCATCGGCCTGACGAAATCGGTTGCAAAAGAATTGGCATCGCGCAATGTTCGTGCCAATGCCATTGCGCCGGGGTGTATCGATACCGATATGACATCCGTTTTAGGTGATGATGCCATTGAAGCCATGAAGAAGACGATTCCCATGGGCCGCGTAGCCCGGCCGGAAGAAGTCGCACAGGCAGTCCTATTCCTGGCATCAGATTCAGCAAGCTATATTACCGGCCAGGTCATCAATGTAGATGGCGGCATGGTAATGTAAATAAATCATACTCCACTGAAAGGGGGTGAACGGATATGAGCGAAGACGCTACTTTTGAAAAAGTTAAGAGTATTGTTGTAGAACAGTTAGGTGTTGACGAAAAAGAAGTCAAGATGGATGCTGCTTACATTGATGATTTAGGCGCTGATTCCTTGGATATCGTTGAACTTATCATGGCTTTCGAAGAAGAATTCAATATCGAAATCCCTGATGATGTTGCAGAAAAAATTAAAACTGTTAAAGATACAGTTGATTACATTGAAAAGGAAAAAAAGGCGTAAGTACGCAATAGGAACCAGAAGGGAAGGCTTTGCATGATGCATCGTCTTCCCTCTATGGTATCTTGAATGGAGGAAAACACAGTGAAGCTGCCAGAATTAAAGATAGGTAAGCTTGTTGCAAAGGTGCCAATTATTCAGGGAGGCATGGCAATTCGGTTGTCCACAGCCCGGTTGGCAGCAGCCGTGGCCAATGAAGGCGGTATTGGCCTTATCGCGGCATCGGGTATGTCTTTTGATGAACTACGGGATGAAATCCGTTTGGCTAAGAAATTAGCACCGAATGGTGTTATTGGTATAAATATAATGGTTGCAGCCCGGGAATTTAAGGGGATTGTAACTACTGCTATTGAAGAAGGAATCGATCTAGTCGTCGCAGGGGCAGGATTCTCCCGTGATATGTTTGCATGGGGGAAAGAAAGCGGTACACCCATTGTACCTATTGTTTCTTCGGCTAAACTAGCTAAAATATCCCAGACCCTGGGTGCTTCTGCGGTCATCGTTGAAGGTGCAGAAGCAGGCGGGCATTTGGGAACGAATCGCTCCAGTCGTCTTATCGTGCCAGAAGTGCGGGCTGCCGTTACTATTCCGGTCATCGGAGCCGGCGGTATATTGCATGGTACAGATATTGCTGAAATGATGCGCCTCGGTGCGAACGGTGTCCAAATGGGAAGCCGCTTCGCCGCCAGTATAGAATCAAATGGCGCTGACGAATTAAAGAAAGTCTATTTGCGGGCTAATAATCCGGAAGATTTTATCTTGGTGCACAGCCCTGTGGGTCTTCCCGGCCAGGCTATTCGGACGCCTTTTTCGGAACGAATTCTGCTGGGTACGGCACCCAAGCCGGTCACGTGTGATCATTGCTTACGGAAATGCAGCCATAAATACTGTATTATCCGGGCGCTTACACGGGCTCAGCAGGGCGATGTGGAAACCGGTCTTGTGTTTGCCGGCCGGCGTATGCTGGAAATTCACGATATTTTATCCGTAAAAGAAATATTTGCATATCTGAAGCGGGAAACAGATGCAATTCCCGATTAACGTTTTGAATTTTTAGATGAGGTGAAAATTTTGGAAAAACGTGTAGTAATTACAGGGTTGGGCGTTATTTCTCCGATAGGTCTGGGCAAAGAAAACTATTGGAACGCATTGCTCAACGGCACGAACGGTATTGGTCCGATCACCCATTTCGATGCGACGGAATACTCCGCACGTATTGCCGGCGAAGTAAAAGATTTTAATCCCGCCGATTATGGTATCGACAGAAAAGAAGCTCGTCATATGGATCCGTCTACGCAGTATTCCGTAGCAGCTTCCAAATTGGCGTTGGATGATTCTCATATGAATCTGGATGACGAAGACCGGGATCGCATCGGGACCGTCATCGGGACCGGCATCGGCGGTATGGAAACACTCCATAATTTATATAAAAATTTGTTTGCCAAGGGACCGTCCCGGGTAAATCCGTTCGTAGTACCTAAAATGATTGCCAATATGGCGTCTGGCCAGGTATCGATTTTCTTTGGCCTTCAGGGCCATTGTGCCAGTGTCGTTACAGCCTGTGCCACCGGTACGAATTCCATCGGTGCGGCATACCGCATGGTTCAGCGCGGTGAATTGGATGCCGTCTTTGCCGGCGGTACCGAAGCTGCCGTATCTCCCGGTGCCGTAGCCGGATTTGCGGCGATGAAAGCACTGAGTACCCGGAATGATGATCCGGAACATGCATCGAGACCGTTCGACAAAGACCGCGACGGTTTTGTCATGGGCGAAGGTGCCGGCATTGTCATTGTGGAAGAATTGGAACATGCCAAAAAACGTGGCGCGCATATCTATTGTGAAATAGGCGGCTATGGCAGCAATGCCGATGCCTACCATATCACTGCACCGGCTCCGGAAGGCATCCAGCAGTCTAAATGCATGAAATTAGCTATCGATGATGCGGGAATGAAACCGGAACAAGTAGATTATATTAATGCCCATGGCACGTCAACACACTTGAATGATTTGAATGAATCCAAGGCCGTTGCCCGTGTTTTCGGGGAACATGCTAAAAAGGTCCTGATCAGCTCGACAAAATCCATGACCGGCCATCTGCTGGGGGCGGCTGGTGCCGTGGAAGCTATCGCGTGTGCGATGACGATTGAAACCGGCAACGTGCATCCGACGATTAATTTCGTGGAACCGGATGATGAATTAAAAGACCTGGATCTTAATTATGTACCGAATAAAGCTGTCAAGGCTGATGTTAATGTGGCTATTTCTAATTCCTTCGGTTTCGGTGGTCATAACGCAACATTATTGTTTAAGAAATACGTAGGGTAAAAGAGATCACTTGATGAATACAGTAAGGAAAGAACAATTAGAAAAATTTATCAGTATCCTGGGTTTAAAACCATTTCAGCAATTGTCCATATTGGATCAGGCATTGACGCATTCGTCCTATGCCAATGAAAACAGAGGCAAGCGTGGCTTTTATAATGAACGCCTGGAATTTTTAGGCGATGCTATCCTTGATCTGGTCGTTGGTGAATATCTGTTTCTTCAATATCCCCACATGCCCGAAGGCGAATTGTCCAAGGCACGGGCCAGTGTAGTCAGTGAAACACCGCTGGCTACGGTATGCGCATCCTTTCATATGGGTGAATATATCCTGTTAGGAAAAGGCGAGCTGGCGTCCGGGGGCAGGACCCGGGCCAGTATCATGGCAGATGCCTTTGAAGCGGTTGTAGGCGCTATTTATATTGACTCGACATATGATGAAGCTCGTAAATTTATTTTGCATCAGCTTCGCGGCTATCTGGCGATGGTTGCCAACGGCGATTGTGATAAAGATTATAAAACGTTGTTCCAGGAATTTGTCCAACGGGACGGCGAACAGGTCATCACATATGAATTATGTCGTGAAGAAGGACCGGACCATGATAAGACATTCTATATGCAGGTCATTGTCAATGGCAAGGTCTTAGGTGAAGGCGCTGGCAAGACGAAGAAGGATGCTGAGCAGCATGCTGCTCATAAGGCATTGATATGTTTACATGCGATATAAAAGGATGCGGCTGAGCCGCATCCTTTTTTTTGAGGTTTATTATGAAAAAAACATCTATTATTCCCATTTTTATTCCTCACATCGGTTGTCCGCACCGGTGTGTATTTTGCAATCAATGGCAGATTACGGGACATCGCGGGGTACCGTCGCCGGATGATATCCGGCATGCCGTCGATACGTATACAGCAAGCAGCCGGGAACCGCGCCATTGGGAACTGGCTTTTTACGGCGGCAGCTTTACGGCGATACCGGTGGATATGCAGGAACGGCTGCTGCAGCCGGCCTATGAAGCATTGCAGGCTGGAAAAATCCAGTCACTTCGTTGCTCTACGCGGCCGGACTGCATTGACGGGCCGGTCATGGCCAGACTGCACCATTACGGTATGACTATTGTCGAACTGGGCGTGCAGTCGATGGATGATAGCGTCCTGGAAAAGGCCCAGCGGGGCCATACAGCGGCGCAGGTAGAAACAGCTACCCGGCTTTTGCGCCAGGACGGTTTTACCGTAGGGCATCAGCTGATGCCGGGACTTCCCGGTGAAGACTGGGATAGTCTGGTAAGGACGACAGCGGCCGTCTGCCGCCTCCATCCGGATATCGCCCGGATTTATCCGGTAGCGGTGCTGGAGAATACAGAACTTGCCGAACAGTATCGTACCGGGAGGTACGAACCGTTGACCATACCGGAAGGGGTCAGGCGGGCGGCGTATATGAAGCAGCAGTTCATCGACCACGGCATACATGTCATCCGTACGGGCCTGCAGGCTACGGCAGACCTGGATGATACGACGCAGGTACTGGCCGGGGCATACACGCCGGCTATGGGCGAAATGGTCGATTCCCTGCGATACAGGGTGAAACTGTTTGCGGTTCTCGATACCTTGCATCAGGCAGACATAATCATATCCTATAATCGTCGTGACACATCCCGGGTGCGGGGCTATAAGAATCAGACGATGCATGAGGCGGATAAGCGGTATAGTTTCTGCTTGCACTGGCAGGAAGATAATACCGTGGCACCTGGCAGTATCCGAGCAGGTGATGTAGAATTAGTAATAGGTAAATAAAAACTAGTAACAGGTAAAAATGAACAGTCAGATAGTACTGTGTATTGAAAGCACAGGAGGGACGCCATGAAAGCAGATATATTAATTGTAGAAGATGAAGAAGCCGTTGCCCGGGAATTGCGGACCATGGTGAATCATATAGACCCGGATTTACATGTTATCGGTATTTGTGGTGATGGAGAAACAGCGCTGGCCCGTATTATATCTGACAAACCGGATCTTGTCTTATTGGACATCGAATTGCCGGGAATCAATGGGTTAGAGGTAGCCGGCACAATCGCTAAGATGGATGACGGACCGGCTGTCGTATTTTTGACGGCGTATGATCAGTTTGCTCTTGAAGCGTTTGATGTCAATGCAGTAGATTACATCCTCAAGCCGATTGATGAACGTAAGTTGCGGCGCATCCTCGAAAGGAGCAAGCGAATCCTCGATGTTACGGCTAAAACAGCGGACAAGACAAAGGAAACGTCTCCTTTGCGCCATATGGCGGTGGACAAAGGGGATACGATGGAAGTCATTGATTGCTGTCAGATTCGCTTCATTTATGGGGAAAATCACTATATCCATATTATGATGACCAATGGGGAGAGCCACGAAGTTCGTATGAGTCTTCGGGATATGGAAGAACGCCTGCCGCAAGACAGTTTTTTTCGGTGTCACCGCAGTTATATAGTCAATGTGAATGAAATCAAACAAATTAAGACGTGGTTCAAACGAGGATACATCCTGGTCCTTAACGGGAAGCCGCCTTCTGAAATACCTGTAGGCAGAGCCTATGTGGATGTTCTTAAGTCCCATATTGAATTTTAACATGACATGTTCAGGTACCGTAATGGCAGTTCATGAACGTATTTAGCCTGTTTACTCCATAATGATTGTTTCTATCAGTATCTCGTACTACGATAAGGATGAATAAAGATGTAGTAAACAGGGAGCTGATAATATGAAGTTGGCATATGAAGCGAAAAAGAAAACGGTAGAAGTAGTAGTAAACCATATTTTGAAGGAAAAGGATTTGCAGGATCGGCAAAAAACATTAGTGCATCTGACGGATATCATGCAAAAATATTTCGGGAATCTCTTTGAACCGGAATCTTTTGACGGAGCCCGTCGGTTGATACTGTCAGATGGGAAATGGCTGCGTTTTTTGAATAGAGCGCTCAATGAATTGGATCCGCATGTTGTAAAAACAGCTATTATGGATTTGGGATTTGAAGCAGCATTTTCGGGGCTGCAAGTTCGTGAAGATGCTAAAGCAAAATATCATTGTAATATTCCGTGGGCCATTTTGTTTGATCCGACCAGTGCCTGCAATCTTCATTGTACTGGATGCTGGGCTGCTGAATACGGCCATACGATGAATTTGTCTTATGAAGTGATGAGTAAAATCGTGGAACAGGGTCGCGATTTGGGTGTTCATTTTTATTTACTTACCGGTGGGGAACCGCTTATCCGTAAGGCTGATGTATTACGGTTATGTCATGATTTTCCAGACTGTGAATTCCATGCTTTTACAAACGGGACATTAATCGACGAAGAATTTTGCCGGAATATGCAGCGTGTCGGTAATTTAAGTCTGTCGCTCAGCCTGGAAGGCTTTGAAGAAGTGAATGACAGCCGCCGTGGTACCGGCACTTTTACTAAAGTAATGCGGGCCATGGACCTGCTTCATGAACATGGTCTAGTATTTGGAACGTCTATCTGTTATACCAGCAAGAATATACAGACTGTCACATCTGATGAATTCCTGGATATGATTATCAGTAAAGGCGCTTGGTATACCTGGTATTTTCATTACATGCCGGTGGGAAACGATGCCTCTGTCGACCTTTTACCGACGCAGGAACAGCGGGAATATATGGTTCATCGCGTTCGCGAAATTCGTTCTGTTGAAGGGGGCAAAGCAATCTTTGCGATGGACTTCCAAAACGATGGGCAATATGTGGAAGGCTGTGTTGCCGGTGGTCGTAATTATTGCCATATTAATCCGAACGGAGATGTGGAACCTTGCGTGTTCATTCATTATTCTGGTGCCAACATTAAAAACCATAATTTGCTGGAATGTCTGCAGCAGCCTCTTTTTAAAGAATATGGTCACTATCAGCCGTTTAATCCGAATCATTTGCGGCCCTGTCCGATGTTGGAAAATCCTCAGTATTTAATCCGGATGGTCCATGACAGCGGCGCTAAATCGACAGATATGCAGTCTCCCGAATCGGTAGAACATCTTTGTGGCCAGTGCGTGAAATATGCCCGGGACTGGGCACCGACAGCAGATGCCCTTTGGAAAAAAGTTAAAAATTAAGTAGTGCAGGTGAAAGGAATATGAATTGTGGGATTCTTTTATTAGAAATCATCAAAAATATAGCAGTGATTGCCATGATCGTTTATTTGGTTTCGCAATGTGAAACGTTTCGGCATGCGATAGACCAGGTATCCTATCCGATTACAAATAAAGGAACGCTCATCGTTATATTTGGTTTGTTGGGGGCGTCCGGCAATTATCTCACGGTACCATTGCCTTCGGATACGGTCATAGATAGTTGCTTGATTGGAATTATTGTCGGAGGCCTCATCGGGGGTCCTGTCGTTGGCGCGGGAACAGCATGCATGACTGTGATTCCCCGCTGTTTTATGGCTGGTCCGCAGCAGGTCATAGCGGCGGCAATAGTTTCTGTCGCCAGTGGTTTATTGTGTGGCGTGGTGTGCAGCTATATGGGCAGTAGGCCGATATCTTTGAAAATAGCTGTGGCAGCGGCCTTTGCTTCGGAAATCATTTTAAAAATTCCGGCGGCAGTAATGTTGTCGGCTCATAAAGTAAGGATAGCTGATATGTACCTGTTTGTACCAGAAGTCTTGTTGACCTGTTCGGGGGTATGGTTAACCATCTATGTGATCCGTACCGTATGTATGGGAGAAAATTGGATCAAAGCAAATGCAGCACGTAAAGTTATCCGAATGATTTTGGCAACGCGGAATTTATTCCGGGTGCATGGTCTGACACGGGAATCTGCTGAAACGATTGTTACGACGATGTATACGATATTGAATGTCGATTATGTCGGAATATATATCGAGGGAAACACCTTGGCGGAAGATGGGGATAAGGAAAATATCGTGTCCAATGAACGATGCCTGTACCTGCATATCCGGACGGCTGGCAGGGATAT
Source organism: Megasphaera sp. (assembly GCA_022641375.1). GTDB lineage: Bacteria > Bacillota > Negativicutes > Veillonellales > Megasphaeraceae > Megasphaera. The sequence goes on from JALCDF010000005.1 coordinate 20,066, forward strand.
TGCGCAAATCTTGTTGAATCATGCTGGCCGGCGCCCTTTTCAGCCGTATGAGAAAGAGTGGTTGCAGGGATTTGCCAATTTTTTGGGTCTGGAATTGTATCAGGCGGAACTGGATCAGAAAACGATGCTCTTATCCCAGGCTGAATTAAATGTGTTGAAATCGCAGATACGGCCTCATTTTTTGTTCAATATGCTCAGCAACATCAAAGCGGTCATTGGAGAAAATCCGGATCAGGCTAAAAATCTTATTTGTGATTTATCTTCTTTTTTACGGGGCCATCTTCAGTCCAATGCTGAAGAAGTTACTGTTGAAGAGGAAATGGACTCCGTTGATGCGTATTTACGATTGGAGAAAGCGCGATATGGTAAGCGTCTGCAGGTATGCCGGTGTATTGATCCTCAGACAGCAGGGTGGAAAATTCCCTTCTTTTCGATACAAATTCTGGTGGAAAATGCTATCAAACATGGTTTATCAAAGAAAAAAGACGGCGGAATCATTCATGTATCTGTACAATCCGATGAGAATGTTCTTTACGTTACAGTCAGTGACAATGGAACCGGCATGGAGACAGAAACACTGAAAAAGCTCTGTCGTCACTTAAAAGGCGGTCCGGCGGATGTTGCGGGAAGGGGCATCGGTTTAAAAAATGTGTATGACAGATTATATCGTTTATATGGATTCCGGTGTCATTTTTCTATTACCAGTGAGAAAAATAAAGGAACGACTGTAAAATACAGTATTCCATTACCATGATGGGCAGGTACGCAATCTACGGATATACAGCAAAAGAGGCTGGGAATCAGGATGTGTTTTTCGTAGTCCGGCACTATCCGGCCACAGCATGTATGTTGCCTTCATGCCGGATGTAGCCTATAATAAAAATAGATATCAAAAGGAAGTGGGAGCAATGTTTTTAGAAAATCATTTTATTCTTCATTATTTGGGGCGGTTTGATAACAATTGCTTTACGGTACAATTGCAGGGGAAATCCTATACAATCGGGGAAGGAAAGCCGCTGTTCAACGTGACCATCCATAAGAATATACCCAAGAAAGAATTACTGACCAGTACGTCACTGGCTCTTGGGGAAGCATATATGCGTAAGGACATTACCATCGAAGGTGATTTGTTTACGGCATTGCAATGCTTCTTATCGCAAAAAAATAATTTTTCCATGGACCGGCACGCCTTGACGAATCTCCTGTTTTCACCGGAATCCAAAAAGGCTCAGAAGAAGCAGGTTACATCGCACTACGACATCGGCAATGATTTTTACCAGCTGTGGCTGGATCCATCCATGAGTTATTCCTGTGCGTATTTCAAACACGATACGGATACGCTGGAACAGGCCCAGCATAATAAGGTCCATTATATTTTGGAAAAACTGCATCTGGAAAAGGGCATGACATTGCTCGATATCGGCTGCGGCTGGGGATACCTGCTCATCGAAGCGGCTAAAAAATACGGCATCAAAGGATATGGCTGTACGCTCAGCAAGGAACAATGGAAAAAATCACAGGAACGGATCAAAGCCCTGGGACTGGAAGGCCAGGTCGACATCAGACTGATGGACTACCGGGATATTGAAGAAACGGGCATGACCTTTGACCGCATTGTCAGTGTCGGCATGATTGAACACGTAGGGCGTTCCAATTATCCGTTATATATGGAAACAGCCAGTCATCTGCTGAAAGAAAAGGGATTGTTCCTGCTTCATTATATCAGCGGCCACGATGAAATCGTCGAAAGCCCCTGGATGCGCAAATATATTTTCCCGGGTGGCACGCTGCCGTCGTTACGGGAAATCATCAGTCTGGCCTATGACGATGATTTCCGGGTCCTCGATGTAGAAAGCCTGCGCTGTCATTATTATAAGACACTGATGTGCTGGTATCATAATTTCGAAGCGGTACGGGACAAGGTAATGAGTGGCAAGGGAGAAACATTCACCCGTATGTGGGAATTGTATCTGGTCGGCTGTGCCGTGGCTTTTTACATCGGCATGATCGATGTCCATGAAGTATTGATGACCAGGGGAACGAATAATGAGCTGCCGATGACACGGTGGTATTAAATTCAGCAGTCCCAGTGATGGCTATTTGTGATATACTGTAGTCATACTACAACCGAAAGGACTGATATACATGCAGGAATTAATGATTCGCCCGACGATTTACCACTATGCTACGTGCAAGGAATTTGCGGCAGCCATGAACATCGGCAAAGGTGATCTGATGATCACCAACCAGTATATCTATGATCCGTACTTTGCACCGCTTCATTTAGAATGTGATGTCTTGTTCCAGGAAAAATACGGCAGCGGTGAACCGTCCGACGAAATGGCCGAAGCCATGCATCGGGACTTGCAAGGTTCGCCTAAACGGATTATTGCCGTCGGCGGCGGGACCATCATCGATTTGTCCAAATTCTTTTCTTTGAAAACGATGCTGCCGATCGGCGACCTCTATGACGGTAAAATCAAACCGGAACGGGGACGGGATCTGGTTATCGTACCGACGACCTGTGGTACGGGCAGTGAAGTGACTAATGTGGCGGTATTGGCATTGGTGAGCCGCCATACTAAAAAAGGGCTGGCCATCGATGAATTCTATGCGCAGCAGGCAGTCCTTGTGCCGGAATTGTTGAAGACGCTGCCTTATAAAGTATTTGCTACCAGCTCCATCGACGCTCTGGTCCATGCGGTAGAATCGGCATTGTCTCCGAAGGCCAGTGAAACGACAAAGATGTTCAGTTATAAGGCCATCGAAAAAATCCTGCAGGGATATATCCAGATTCGCGATAACGGCCCGGAAGCCCGGATTCCCCTGTTAGCCGATTTCCTCATGGCCAGCAATTATGCCGGTATCGCATTCGGTAACGCCGGTTGTGCTGCCGTCCATGCGATGAGCTATCCCCTGGGTGCCAAATATCATGTCGCTCATGGCGAATCGAATTACGCTATGTTTACCGGCGTCATGAAGAACTATATGGAAATCAAATCAGATGGTGAAATCGCCGTCCTGAATGCGTATATTGCGGATTTGATCGGGTGTTCCACCGACAATGTATACGACAGCCTGGAAAGTCTCCTCAATGTCGTTCTGCCGAAAAAACCATTGCATGAATACGGCGTGACTGAACAGGATTTGAAGGACTTTACCGATTCGGTGGTCCAGAACCAGAAACGGCTGACCGATAATAATTTTGTGCCTTTGGATGCCGCCCGGTATTACAAAATTTATAAAGAACTCTATTGATAGATTCCGCAAGAAGCCGCTGAGCTTGTCCTCAGCGGTTTTTTATGTAGTAAGGGCAAATCCATATCAATATAACATGGAGGTGTTACAGGTCTGTTATTCCGGCTTGAATATGATATAATATATTAAGTATAGTCAATTATGACCTATTACTAATAGCACCTTATAATTGCAAATGATGGATCTACAACTCTATAGAATATATACATTGGGAGGATATGGAATGGCAAGAGTAAAAATAACAGAAACCGTACTGCGTGACGGCCATCAGTCAATAGCGGCTACACGTATGCGACTGAATGAGATGCTGCCTGTGTTGGAAGCGATGGATGAAGTTGGCTACAACGCCTTGGAATGCTGGGGAGGCGCTACGTTTGATACTTGTATGCGCTTTCTTGACGAAGATCCCTGGGAACGGCTCCGTACCATTAAGAAACACGTAAAAAAGACACCGCTGCAGATGCTGTTTCGCGGCCAGAATATTTTGGGATACCGCCACTATGCTGACGATGTAGTGTATGAATTCGTCAATCGGGCCGTAGAGAACGGCATTGACATCATCCGGGTATTCGATGCGCTCAACGATCCCCGTAATCTCGAATCGGCGATTCGTGCGGCCAAGGACACCAAGAGTGTCAAAGTACAGGGGTCTATCGTGTATACCATCAGCCCTATCCATACGATGGAATCATTTACCAAGGGAGCCCTGGAACTGCAGGATATGGGAGTCGACTCTCTCTGCATTAAGGATATGTCCGGCCTCTTGTCACCGTATGATGCCTACAACCTGATCCGGATGTTGAAAAAACATTTACATATTCCTATCGAACTGCATACGCATTGTACCTGCGGTTTTGGTGAAATGACATACATGAAGGCCATCGAAGCCGGTGTCGATATCATCGATACGGCATTGTCTCCGTTCGGCGAAGTAACCAGCCAGCCGGCTACGGAAACGATGGTCATGGCCCTGCAGCACAGCATCTATGATACCGGTATCGATGTGAACCGCCTGTGGCCGCTGACCAAACATTTCAAGAAAGTCCGTAAGGAACTGGCCGATGAATTCCAGCTGACCATGCCGGACCAGATTAATCCGGCAGTCCGCAAATACCAGATTCCCGGCGGCATGCTGACCAATCTGTACAATCAGCTCAAGGGACAGGGAGCGGAAGACCGCTTTGATGACGTCCTGGCGGAAATGCCGAATGTCCGCCGTGATCTCGGGTATCCGCCATTGGTCACGCCGACGAGTCAGATTGCCGGATCGGAAGCGGCATTGAATGTCCTGTACGGCCATTATAAGATTATCACCAATGAAGTGCGGGATATCGTCCGGGGCAAGTACGGCCGCGTACCGGGGAAAATCAGCGACGAATTCCGTAAATTATGTATCGGTGATGAACCGGTCATCGATTACCGGCCGGCCGATGATCTGAAGCCGGAACTGGAAACAGCCCGGAAAGCGCTGGCAGACGAAGGATTCCCGAATGCCAGCCGGGAAGATGTCCTGAGCTTTACATTATTCCCGGAAGTAGCACTGCCATTCTTCAAAAAAAGAAGAGGGAAAGAAGCAGCGGCACCGGCCAATTCATAATTTTGTATAATCTTGAATCCGATATACCATCATATACCCGGATTGTATACAGTATTTATGGCCTGTTTCCGGCCTGTTCCCTTGTAATGTCCGATTATTTTGGTATAATTAGAAATGCAGTAACATTAAGAAAAAATAACGAACAGTACTGCGCTCTACCTATTATTTTACAAGCAGGAGGGTATTTTCATGAAAAAAATTCGTTCGGTTTTAGTTGCAAACCGTGGTGAAATCGCTATCCGCGTTTTTCGTGCATGTAACGAATTAGGAATTCGTACAATAGCTATTTACTCTAAAGAAGACTCTTTGTCACTGCACCGTTTTCGTGCTGACGAATCGTATTTGGTAGGCAAGGGGAAAAAACCTGTCGACGCCTACTTAGATATTGAAGATATTATCCGTATTGCCCATGAACACGATGTGGATGCTATCCATCCCGGATACGGCTTCTTATCAGAAAATGCCGATCTTGCTAAGCGTTGTAAAGAAGAAGGCATTATATTCATCGGCCCGAAAGTAGAACATCTGATGATGTTCGGGGATAAGATCAACGCTCGTATCCAGGCCGACAAAGCAGGTATCCAGTATATTCCTGGCAGTGACGGCCCGGTCATGAATTACGCCGAAGTCGAAAAATTTGCCAAAGAAGTAGGTTTCCCAATCATGTTGAAAGCTGTCAGCGGCGGCGGCGGCCGTGGTATGCGTATGGTCGACCATATGGCGGATCTGCGCGATGCTTATGACCGTGCCAAATCAGAAGCCAAACTGGCATTCGGCAGCGATGAAATCTATTTGGAAAAATGTATCATCAATCCAAAACACGTAGAAGTCCAGATCATGGGTGATGAACACGGGAATGTCATCCACCTCTTCGAACGGGACTGCTCTGTCCAGCGTCGTCATCAGAAAGTCGTTGAAATCGCTCCGGCCTTTGCTTTGCCGGCCCAGCTTCGTCAGGATATCTGCAATGCAGCTCTGAAACTGATGAAGAAGGTCAAATACGTCAATGCCGGTACGGTCGAATTCCTGGTAACACCGGATGGAAAATTCTATTTTATCGAAGTCAACCCCCGTGTCCAGGTAGAACATACCGTTACGGAAATGATTACCGGCATCGATATCGTCCAGACCCAGATTAAAATCGCTGAAGGATATGTTCTCGACAGCGATGAAATCGGTATCAAATCGCAGGAAGATGTCCATTGCCTCGGCAATGCCATCCAGTGCCGTATCACGACGGAAGACCCCATGAATAACTTCATGCCCGATTCCGGCAAAATCAATGTATACCGCAGCGGCGGCGGCTTCGGCATCCGTCTCGACAGCGGCAATGCGTATACCGGTGCAATCATCACACCGTATTACGATTCCCTGCTGGTCAAAGCGACGACATACGGACTGACCCATCAGGGGGCTGTCCAGAAGATGATCCGCGTATTGAAGGAATTCCGTATCCGCGGCGTCAAGACCAATATCGGGTTCCTCATCAATGTCATGCAGGCACCGTCCTTTGTAGATGGTTCCTATAACGTTAACTTTATCGATAATCATCCGGAATTGTTCCACCTGCCGGTGGTACAGGACCGGGGCACGAAATTATTGAAATATATTGGCGATACGACGATTAACGGCTATGCCGGACTGGGCCATCAGGACCGTCCCGACTTCGAACCGCTGGAAATCCCGACGCCGGTCGCGGGAGCGTATCCAGATGGGACCAAACAAATCTTTGATTCCATGGGTCCGGAAAAATTCTCTCAATGGATTTTGGAACAGAAGAAAGTGCTCCTTACGGATACGACCATGCGTGATGCCCATCAATCCCTGATGGCAACCCGTGTCCGTACCATTGATATGTTGCGTGTCCTGGAAGAAGCTTCCAAGAAATTGCCGGGATTCTTCTCCTATGAATGCTGGGGCGGTGCAACCTTTGATGTAGCCTATCGGTTCCTCTATGAAGATCCCTGGGCCCGTCTGCGTCAGATGCGGGCAAAATCCCCCAACATCCTGCTGCAGATGCTCATCCGCGGTGCCAATGCCGTTGGCTATACGAGTTATCCCGATAACGTCGTAAAGAACTTCGTCGATTTGTCGGCCAAGAACGGCATCGATGTATTCCGTGTATTCGACAGCCTCAACAGCCTTGATAACATGTACGGTACGGTCCAGGCTGTCCGCGATACCGGCAAGATAGCCGAAGTTGCGTTGTGCTATACGGGAGATATCCTCGACGATTCACGTCAGAAATATAATTTGAAATATTACGTCGATATGGCTAAGGAATTGAAAAATGCCGGTGCCAATATCATCGCCATCAAAGATATGGCCGGCCTCCTCAAACCGGAAGCGGCATATCAGCTGGTATCCGCATTGAAAGATACGGTCGGCCTGCCGGTACACGTCCATACCCATGATGGGTCGGGCAATGCCATCTGTACCCTGAACCGGGCAATCGATGCCGGTGCCGATATCGTCGACGTAGCCTATTCCGCCTTTGCCGGCGGCACGAGCCAGCCCAGCATGAGTACCCTGTGGTATTCCCTGAGCGGCAAGGACCGTCAGCCCGATATGGATGTCAATGCCATGGAAGAAATGTCCCGGTATTGGGCGACAGTCCGTCCATACTATAAAGGCGTGGACAAAGCGGAACCCTATCCGAATACGGAAGTATACCAGCATGAAATGCCGGGCGGCCAGTTCTCCAACCTGCGTCAGCAGGCAAAAGCTGTTGGCCTCGGTGAACGCTGGAACGATATCAAAAAGATGTATCATCATGTAAGCATGATGTTCGGCGATATCATCAAAGTAACGCCGTCATCCAAAGTAGTCGGCGACATGACTTTGTTCATGATCCAGAACGACCTGACGGAAAAGGATATTTATGAAAAAGGCGATATCCTCGATTTCCCGCAATCCGTCGTGGAATTCTTCGAAGGCCGCATCGGCATCCCCTATCAGGGATTCCCGGAAAAACTGCAGCGGATTATCTTGAAAGGGGCAGACCCGTTGACGCAACGGCCCGGCAAGAGCCTGGCTCCTGTTGATTTCGATGCGGTTTGCAAGAAATTATCCGATGCCGGCTATCTGCATGGACCGGAAGATGTCAATGCCTACTGCCAGTATGATAAAGTTTTCAAGGATTACAATGAAAACGTCAAGAAATATGGGGATGTGAGTGTCCTCGATACACCGACCTTCTTCTTCGGCATGAAGAAGAATGAAGAAATCCATGTCGAAATCGAAAAAGGGAAAGATCTCATCATTACCCTCATCAATATCAGCGATCCCGATGACAGCGGCATCCGCAACATTACCTTCATGTTCAATGGCGCTGAACGGGAAATCAAAGTGCAGGATAAGAGCGTCGACATGAAGACCGTTACACGGCGCAAAGCAGATCCGGACAAACTCGGTGATATCGGTGCCACCTTATCCGGTTCGGTTGTCAATGTCCTGGTGACCAAAGGCCAGAAGGTAAAGAAAGGCGAACCGATTGTCGTAACCGAAGCGATGAAGATGGAAACGACCATTACCTCCCCGATAGATGGTACGGTCGGCGAAATCTATGTATCCAAAGGACAGGCCATCATCAGTGGTGACTGCTTGTTAGAAGTAACAGAATAAAATAGTTTCGATGCCTGCGGGTATCGGTGGCAATACGGTAGAGAAAAGACACACTGCGAGTGATATGCAGTGTGTCTTTTTGCGATGGCAGTCAAATTTTACAAGGATTTTACGGTATAACTATACGAAACAACTAAAATATAGGTATAATAGAAACAACGTATGAAACATACTGATCAGATAGGAAGTGGAATCATGGCATTGATTTATTGTGTCGAAGATGATGAAAATATTCGCGAACTGGTTGGCTATGCGTTGCGCAGCCAGCAGTTCGAAGTAGAAACGTTTGCCGATGGAAAACCTTTTTGGGACGCCTTGGAGAAACAGCTGCCAGCGCTGGTCCTCTTAGATATCATGCTGCCCGGCGAAGACGGCACGGAAATCCTGAAAAAAATACGCAACAACCGAAAGTATCAGGCGCTGCCGGTCATCATGCTGACAGCGAAGACCAGCGAGTATGATATCGTCAGGGGACTGGATACGGGAGCCGATGATTACGTATGCAAACCTTTCGGCATCGTAGAGCTCATTTCCCGTATCCGTGCGGTGCTGCGCCGGTCCCAGTCCGGTCCAGGGGAAAGCAATATCGTATCCTATGGGCCGGTATCACTGGATAGTGAAAAACACCGCGTCACGGTAAACAGCGAAATATGTCAGTTAACGGTAAAAGAATTTGAACTGCTGCGCTATCTGCTGATCAATACGAATATCGTCCTCAAACGGGAACAAATCATGGAAGCCGTATGGGGATTTACCTATGAAGGTGAATCCCGTACCATTGACATGCATATCAAGAGCCTGCGTCAGAAGTTAGGCGAAGGAGGCGCAATCATCCGGACCGTCCGCGGTATAGGATATGTGATTGGCGGTAACATATGAAACGAAAAATTTATCTCAGCCTCCTGGCGATGGGATTCGTCTGCATGGCCGTGTCCCTGCTCGTCTCTATGGGACTCTTCTGGCGTTCCATGGAGCGGGAGACGACGGAAGAAATGAATCGGGCCATGGTCCTTATTTCCTCATCGATTCTGTCCGTCCCGCAGCCGGAAGAGTATTTGCAGGATATCGCGGACGCCCAGTCAGGACAGCTCCGCATCACCTGGATCGATGCCGACGGGACCATCCGCTATGAATCGGATTATAACAAAGGCCAGATGGAAAATCATTTGCAGCGGCCCGAGGTACAACAGGCCCTGCAGGCGGGACAGGGAACCGATGCCCGTAATTCCCGCACGCTGGCTAAAAAATATTATTATATGGCCGAACGGCTGCCCAATGGGTCTGTCCTGCGCCTGGGAATGGAACGGAATACCGTATTTTCCCATATCCAGTATGCACTGCCGATCATTTTCCTGTTCATCCTGCTGGCGTCCCTGGCCTGCATCCGCGCGTCCCGCCGCCTGACGGCCAGCCTGCTGCAGCCCTTGCGCACGACGGCCAATCTCATGGAACGGATCGGCTCTCCCGGCGAACCGGACAGGGAGACGCTGCCGCATGTAGAAAAGGAATTACGCCCGTTAGTCGATAAAATAGTGATGCAGAGCAATGCATTGAACCAGACCATCCATACGCTGTCGCAGCAACGCAATATGATTCGGCTCATGATGGAAAACCTGCAGGAAGGGGTCATACTGACCGATGAAAACTATGATGCCCTGGCAGTCAACCAGTGTGCCGTTACCATCCTGCGGCAGCAGGAAAAAGAGGAGCTGCTGGGGAAACACCTGCCGGATTTATTTCCCGATGCACCGTGGCAGCGAATCCGCCATAACGGGGCAAACGACGAACCTTTTGTCTGGAAAGTAATCCTTCGTGACAGCCAGTATCAGATTAACGTCCAGTGTGTGGAAAACAGCGCCGGCTTCAACGGCTACCTGTTCATCATGGAAGATATTACGGAACAGGAATACCGGGAACAATTGCGGCGGGAATTTACGTCCAACGTGTCCCATGAATTGAAGACGCCCCTCACCTCCATCAGCGGCTTTGCGGAAGTACTGGCGGCCAAACTTTACCAAAATGATGACGAGGTGGTCCATTTTGCGTCGCTGATCCGCAAGGAATCCAAACGGCTGCTGACGATGATTGAAGAAATCATGCATCTGACGCGCATTGAGGAAGGAAAGCGTACCGTTTCAAAGGAACCGGTATACCTCAGACAAATCGTCCGGGACATCGTCGAATTCATGGAACCGGTCCTGCAGGAAAAGGAAGTTACCGTTCATTGTACGCTGGAGGATGTCGCATTTGAAGGGGATAAGGGGCTGATTCGCGAAGCGGCCATGAATCTCATCGATAATGCCGTGAAGTATAATCGCCCCGGCGGTCATGTATATATCCGCGTTGTCCGGGTCAGGGAGTATGTGGAATTCAGCGTTCGTGATACCGGTATCGGTATTCCCGAAGATAAACAGAAACGGGTCTTCGAACGATTCTACCGGGTCGATTCGAGCCGCTCCCGAAAAATCGGCGGTACCGGCCTGGGCCTGTCCATCGTGAAGCACATCGTGGAACAGCATTACGGTACGATCCAGCTGCACAGTAAAGAACCCGAAGGGACGGAAATCACCATCCGTTTTCCCCTGATCGGTCAAGACTAAATCGGATATTTTGCAATATGAAAGACGCCTGTCGCAGGGCGTCTTTTATTTTACGAAATTTTACATAAATTACATCCTGGCATTACAGGCCCTTGGTACGATAAGAGTGTATTCAAAAAGAGATGTAAATGTGTATGCCAAAGGAGAGAGTAGATATGAAATTGAAAAAAGTAGTTCTTGCAGCAATGACGGCAGTTATGCTCGTGACCGTTGCCAGTTGCGGCGGCCAGCAGAACAATGCGGGCGATAGTGCAAAGTCAGCGGTGACCGGCAGTATCACCGGCTCCGGTTCTTCGGCATTATTGCCGCTGGTAAAAGATGCGGCGGAAAAATTCAAAGTCAATAACAAGGATGTGTCTATCAGCCTCAATGCCGGCGGTTCCGGTACCGGCCTGAAACAGCTTGCCGACGGCTCCGTCGATATGGGGAACTCCGATGTACCGGCGGAAACCAAATTATCCAAAGACCAGGCGGCCAAACTGACCGACCATAAGGTCTGTGTCATGACCGTGGCGACAATCGTGAATAAAGACGTTGCCGATACGGTGAAGAGCGTAACCCGTCAGCAATTGCAGGATATCTTTACGGCTAAGATCACCAACTGGAAAGACGTCGGCGGTCCAGATGAAGCCATCGTCCTCGTAACCCGTCCGAAGACCTCCGGCACGCGGGCTTTGTTCAAACAATACGCCATCAACGGCGCTGAAGAATCGACGAATCAGTCGCTGGAAACGGATAACTCCGGCATCCTGGTACAGAGTGTCGCCCAGAACCCCGGTGCCATCGGTTATGTCGCGCTTCCCTATCTCGTCAATGACAAGACCGTCGGCACACTGGCTGTCGATGGGGTAGCTCCTACACTGGAAAATACCTATAGCGGCGCATATTCCGTATGGGGATATGAACACATCTATACCAGCAAAGAACCGAAAGCAGCCGTCAAGACCTTTATCGACTATATCTTATCCGATGCCTACGGTTCCCGTATTGAAGAACTCGGCTATGGCATCAGCGGCAAGATGAAAACACAGGAAGTACACTAATATACAGGAGGAAATGTAATGGATGCAATCGTAACGGCGGTGCGGCGAGCCCACCGGAACGAGAAAGCAGCCCGTTTCATCATCACAGTATGCGGCATCGGTATGGCACTGGTGCCGCTTCTCATTGGGGGCTTTCTCTGCTTAAAAGGTATAGATACATTTACGACGTTTGGTCATGGTATCGGTGAATTCTTGTTCTCCGGCCAGTGGAACCCCAGCGATACGGCAGAAGGGGGCGGCCATGTCGGCGCCGGCATGTTCCTGGCAGGTTCATTGGTCACCTGCGTGTTATCCCTGGCGATTACCCTGCCGATCTGTATGGCTACGGCCATCTTCATGACGGAAATCGCCGAGCCGCGTACCCGGCGGTTTATCCAGCCGGCCATCGAACTGTTTACGGGTATTCCCTCCGTCGTCTATGGCTGGATCGGCATGACGGTACTGATTCCCTTTTTACGGCTGTTCTTTCCCATGCCCTATGGCTTTTCCGTATTAGCCGGCGGCATCGTCCTGGCCGTCATGATTTTCCCGACGATTACTACGATGGCGGCCGATGCCATGAATGCCGTACCGAAACAATGGCGGGACGCTTCGTATGGTCTGGGGGCGACGCGCTGGGAAACGATTTTCCATGTCGTCCTGCCGGCGGCCCGGGGCGGCATCTTTACCGGCATTATCCTGGGGCTGGCCCGGGCGCTGGGGGAAGCCCTGGCAGTAGCTATGGTCATCGGCCAGATGAAGGTATTCCCGACGTCTCTCTTCAAGCCTGCCAGCACGCTGACGACGGCTATCGCCTCGGACATGGGCGGCGCCATGGAAGGCGGCGAATACAGTGCGGCCTTGTGGACCATGGCCCTGATCCTGTTTTTGCTTTCCTTCTTGTTCATTTATATGATCCACCGCTTGAACGACATGTCAGAGCTGAAAGGAAGAGCATAGATGATGAGCAATGTAAATATCGCAGCGAAAAAGAAAGTGAATGATATCATGACCGCCCTGTTTATCGGCGGTACCGGTTTCTCCGTCATCCTCTTGGTCGGGTTCATCGGCTTTGTCATCGTGCAGGGCTTTGCCAGCCTGACGCCGGATATGCTGAGCTTTACCCCGCAGGGGCTGGGCAACATGTTCTTCAACACGATATACCTGGTATTCCTGGCCCTTGTCGGCAGCATGTTGACCGGGGTGCCGGCCGGGATTTTCCTGGCTGAATATGCCCGCAAGGGCAGGATGACCCGCTGGGTCCGGATGGCCGTGGAAACACTGGCGTCTCTCCCGTCTATCGTCGTCGGCCTGTTCGGTTATCTGGCCTTCATCGTCATGACCGGCTCGCAGTGGAACCTGTTCGCCGGTGCCCTGGCGGTATCTATTCTGACCTTGCCGCTGGTGACTTCGGTCAAGGAAGATGCGCTGCGCAATCTGCCGGACAGTTATCGCCAGGGCAGCCTGGGGCTGGGGGCTTCGCATTGGCAGACCGTCTGGCGGGTCCTGCTGCCGGCCTGCTTCCCCCGTATCATGACGGGGCTGATCATGGCTGCGGGCCGCGGTTTTGGCGAAGCGGCAGCACTGATGTTTACGGCCGGCATGTCTACCGATATCGATTGGACTAATTGGGATTTGACGGCACAATCCTGTCCGCTGAATCCGTTCCGTCCCGGGGAAACCCTGGCCCTGCATATCTGGGCCCTGCGTACGGAAGCACTGCATCCCAATGCGGTACAATTCGCCAGTGCGTCATCGGCGATTTTGATGGTCCTGGTAGTCGTTTTCAGTCTGGCCGCACGCTATATGAGCTGGAAGATAGATAAGAAAATGGGAGGAAATAGATAATGGCAGAACTTACAACAACGTTAACCGGTTTTGGTGCGAAGAACGCAGAGAAAACCATGGAAACGGCAAAAACACGGGCTGCTGCCGAATCGGTACAGTATACGTATGAAGTATCCGATATGGACTTATATTACAGCCGGACCCAGGCGCTGAAAAATATCAACATGAATATCGAAGCCCATCATATCACGGCGCTCATCGGCCCGTCCGGATGCGGCAAATCGACGTTCATCAAGACGCTGAACCGCATGAATGATTTTATCGAAGGATGCCGGGTGACCGGCGATATCCGCTTTGAAGGCAAGGATATCTTCAAGGAAGTCGATCCGCTGGCCTTGCGGTATCGCGTCGGCATGGTATTCCAGCAGCCGACGCCGTTTCCCAAGAGCGTCTTTGAAAACGTAGCTTATGGTCCGCGGATCCAGGGAATCACCAATAAGAAAGAATTAAACGAAATCGTCGAACAAAGTCTGCGTCAGGCAGCCTGCTGGGACGAAATGAAAGACCGCCTTCACCAGAGTGCCCTGGGCCTTTCCGGCGGCCAGCAGCAGCGGTTGTGCATAGCCCGTACCCTGGCAGCCAGGCCTTCGGTCATCCTGATGGACGAACCGACATCGGCACTGGACCCCATTTCCACGCAAAAAATAGAAGATCTGGCATTACAGCTGAAAGAACACTATACAATTGTCATCGTGACGCACAGCATGCAGCAGGCCCGCCGCATCTCCGATAAGACGGCATTTTTCCTATTAGGGGAACTGATCGAATTCGATCAGACTCTCACGATGTTTAATAACCCTAAAAATCCCAAGACAGAAGAATATATTACCGGCCGGTTCGGTTAACAGGAGGCAGTGCATATGTTAGAAAACTACGAGGAATCAATACAGGATTTACGACAAGAATTAGTGACCCTGGGCATGACCATAGAAGATGCGATCAGCAAGACCTGGACGGCGCTGGAAACCATGGATCCCGTGCTGGCCGATACGGTGTGCCGGGGCGATGATGAAATCGATGCCCTGGTGCGGGATTGCATGAAAAAAGACCTCGATATCAGCATGATGCAGAGCCCCGTCGCTTCAGACTGGCGGGAACTGATGGCGACCCTGAAAATCCTTTCCGACCTGGAACGGATTGCCGACCACTGTGCCGACATCAGCCAGTATGTCATCGTACTGAAAAAAGCGGCGCAGCCCGTACCCATACCGGCCGGCATGAAGGAAATGTATGCGGTCATGAGTTCGATGGTATCGGATGTCCTCGATTTCTATAAAGGCAAGGAAAGCGCCCAGGCCGAACTGATGAAAGATAAAGATGACATGGTAGATCAGGCGTTTAATCATCTGTTGGAAAAAATTTCGGCCGACATCACGGCTGATGCCGGCCGTTCCCGGCAGTACGTCATATATGTACTCCTTGTCAAATATATTGAACGCATGGCCGATCATGCCAACAATATTGCTGAATGGATCATTTACCGCGAAAAGAACGAAATCCATATCTGATCCCGGACACAAAAAAAACACCGTTCCCATAAGGTTGGGAGCGGTGTTTCTTTGCGTCTTAGTATTCCGGCGGCATATTCTTTTTGGTGTGCGGCATGGACATGGAATCACCGGGATACTGGTGATATTTGACGGGGGGAGCCGTGAAGCCCCGTCCGACGACTTCCGATGCGTCACTGATGATCATGAACGCCTGGGGGTCCAGTTTGTTGACCAGTTCCTTGACCTTGGCGACTTCTGTCAGTTTGATGACGGCGTAGATGATGCGTTTGTCCTGCATCGTATACGCCCCCTGGCCATTCAGATACGTAGCGCCGTGGCCGACGTAGCGCATGAGGACGTGGGCGATGAGATCGGCATGAGTGGAGATGATCATAATGGATTTCCGCTGTTTCAGGCCGATGACGACTTTGTTGGTAATGAACGCGCAGATGTAGATGCCGACAAACGTCATGATGGCCAGTTCCAGCGAGAACATGTATGCTGCCGCGATCAGGATAATCGTATTCAGGGCCATGACGACGGTGCCCATTTCGAGAGAATAATATTTTTTCACGATAGCGCCGACGACATCGAGGCCGCCGCTGTTGCCATTATATTTGTATATGATGCCGAACCCGACGCCGGTGATCAGGCCGCCGGCAATACAGGAAATCATGGGGTCCTGTATCAGCACCCAGGAGGCCGTGAAGGCTGTGCCGTCGACGAGGCCGGCGAACATGACCGTACCGACGATACTGAGCAGCGTATATTCCCGTCCCATGAATTTGTAACAGCCGATCATGATAGGAATATTCATGATGAAGATAGCAGTCCCGACGGGAATGCCCAGCGCATAGAACATCATGATGGCTACGCCGCCGATGCCGCTGCTGAGCAGGTGATGGGGAATGAAAAAAGCATTCATGCCGAAGGCGCCAATCAGGCTGCCAAAGAACGAAGCAATATAAGGAACCGATTTTTTCTTTAGTGAAGCGATATGTAGTGTTTGCATAGTCTGTACCCTCCTGGGAGCAGAATAGATAGAACCGTTGTCAATTGCGTAAAAAACAAGTATAATCAAATAAAGATACTATGCATATTTCGCGTTGTTGCGGTAAAAATCAGCACGGAATGCCGTGCTGTTCCATCATTATAACATAGGAAAAATTTTAATCAACAGCTGTATAAAATCATGATAGTAAGGGTTTTTCGGTAAAAAATGACAGGACAAAAACATTTTTTGTTTTCTTCGTTTTGGAGATAGAGACGTATTCCAATTCGGCAAAGTTATTAAATATTTATGATTTTAAAGAATGATAAAATATAGATGGATACGGTCATAGCAGAATATTGCCGGCCGTATACTCAAAACCAGTAAGGGGTAGTTCGGATGATAGAGGAAAAAGGATATGGCAAAATAAACCTGGCGCTGCAGATCGTCAAACGCCGCGACGACGGGTATCATGACATCGATACGGTATTCCAGTCCATCGCGCTTTGTGATACGATCCGTATCAGGGAAGCCGGGGCGTTCACCATGACGTGCTCCGAACCATCGCTTCCCTGTGACCGGACGAACCTGGCATATAAAGCCTATGAAGCATTGCTGCCATATCGCCGGGGGCCGGCAGGCGTCGCAATCCACATTGACAAGCATATTCCCATCGCCGCCGGTCTGGCCGGCGGCAGCACGGACTGCGCTGCCGTATTGCGGGGATTGAACCGGTTGTGGGATTTGGGATTGAGCCGCCGGGTATTATGCCGCATCGGTGCGGCTATCGGCGCCGATGTGCCGTTTTGCCTCTGTGGCGGGACCATGCGCGGCAGCGGTATCGGCGACGTCCTGCAGCCCCTGCCGACGCTGCCGCCATGGCAGGTCATCATCATCCATCCCCAGGCCGTGGTCCGCACGCCGAAAGCCTACAGCCTTTTTGATGCCGGTACGGCAATCGGCGCCGTCGATGTGAATGCGGTAGAAGCTGCTGTACGGAATGGCAGTTTTTTTGGCCTGATCCGGGCCATGGGAAATACGTTTGAATCGCTGATCATGCCCTGTGTGCCCCTGGTAAAAGAATGCCTTGCGGTATTGAGCCGGGCGGGGCTGCAGCCCCGTATGGCCGGCAGCGGGCCGACCGTATTTGCCCTGATACCTCCGGAGCTGCCGGCTCGTCAGATTTTCGACCGGCTGTCGTTGCAGCCGGGGAGTATGGAAATGTATATGAGTTCCTTAGTGGGAGGTGATTACGATTAGCGCGAAATCAGCACAAAGACATCAATTAGAACCGATTAAATTGGATGCCTATAAGCCGTTACGAGAAGTAGTCAGTGAAGCATTGCGTCAGGCCATCAAAGACGGCGTCCTGAAGCCGGGGGAACGGCTGATGGAAATACAGTTGGCCGAAGAACTGGGTGTCAGCCGCACGCCGATCCGTGAAGCCATCCGTAAATTGGAGCTGGAAGGATTTGTCGTCATGGTGCCGCGCCGCGGTGCCTATGTGGCCGATATTTCATTGAAAGACGTGGCCCAGGTATTTGAAATCCGCGGTGCCCTGGAAGAACTGGCAGCTGGTCTGGCAGCAGAACGCATTACGCCGGACGAATTGGAATATCTGGAACGTATCCTGGTAGAAATAAACGAGTATATCGACAATGATGATTTTGATAAAATCGTCGATGCTGATGTACGTTTTCATGACGTCCTGTATCATGCCAGCCGGAATCAGCGGCTGGTGGATATATTGAATAATTTACGGGAACAGATGCTGCGTTTTCGTTCCATTTCGATGCATTATCCGGGACGATTGGCGGCAACATGGGAAGAACACCGTCAGCTCGTAGAAAACATTGCGGACCATAACAGCTCGCTGGCACGTAAAGTAGCCAAGAAACATATGGAAAATTCAGAAAAGACGCTGTTAAAAGGAATCCGTAAAGATAAAGAATCAGCCCGGCAGATCCATGCCCTGTTCCCTCATAAGCAAGAACAGCCGTAAGGCGGAGGAGGGAGACATATGCGGATCCTTATGGATATATGGTCTCATTTTCATCATAAATCAGAGCATATGGATGATTTCGAGAATTTTTTATTTATATTGGTAGCTATTTTGTTTGCGCTCCTGTTTATACGGTCGTTAGTCGCATTGTATATGGGACGCTGGAATTTATTTTAATACCATATTAATTAATAGGGATAGGGGAATTACATCATGAAAACATTTTCACTTCCGTACGGTAAAGGGGTACAGACAGTTGACCTGGATGAAAGCCATGTATTATATGATTTACATGGGACGCCGACAGTACCCGTGGCCGATGAAGGCGCCGCGGTCCGTCAGGTATTGCGTCATCCGGTGGGCAGCGCGCCGCTGCAGGAACTCGTCAGTCCGGGGGACACCGTAGCGATTATTGTCAGCGATATTACCCGGCTGGTCCATACGGACAAGATGCTGCCGGTCATTGTCGATGAATTGAATCAGGCCGGTATCGGCGATGACCAGATTACGGTCATTACGGCGCAGGGAACCCATCGCGCCCATACACCGGCAGAAGATGTGACGGTCTGCGGTGCCGATATGGTCAAGCGCCTGCGTATCGTCGATCACGACTGTCATAATCAGGATGCATTGACGTATGTCGGCAAGACATCTTTGGGGAATGATGTGTATCTGAATTCGGAAGCGGTCAAAGCGGATAAAGTTATCCTGACCGGTGCCGTATCATTTCATCCCATGGCCGGTTTCGGCGGCGGCCGTAAGGCCGTACTGCCGGGTATTGCCAGCTATGATACGATCATGCGTAACCATTGCATGGCCCTGGCCGACAGCGGCGGACTGAATCCGCACAGTGAAACCAGTCTCCTCGACGGCAATCCGCTCCACAATGATATGACGGAAGCAACGAAGATGTTGAATCCCGTATTCCTGGTCAATACAGTATTTTCGGCAGACGGCGACCTCTTTGAAGTTGTCGGCGGCCAGTGGTATGATGCCTGGAAAAAAGGCTGTGATGATTTGCTCCGGGCGGCGTCGGTAGCTATTACCGAACAGGCGGATGTCACCATCGGTTCGGCCGGCGGCTATCCGAAGGACATGAATCTTTATCAGAGCATGAAGGCCCATATGAATGCCGTATTTGCAACCAAACCTGGCGGTATCATGATTTTCACCCTTGATTGTCCGGATATCAAAGAACCGGCTATTTTTACGGACTGGTTCTTCCGCAGTGATATGGCTGCTTTTGAACGGGATTTGCGGGCCGATTTTACGATTCCGGCGTTCGTAGCCTTCAAGAGCCGCTGCATCATCAATTCGATGCGGAAAGTATATATCGTGACCCGGCCGGAAAATTTCGACATCATCCGGCAGAGCGGCCAGGTTCCGGCAGCTACACTGGAAGAAGCCTGGCGGATGGCACAGGCGGAATTGGCTGCGGAAGGTAAATTAGATTATAAGATTACTATCATGAGCCATGCATCGGCCACGTTCCCGAAGGTAACACGATAACGGCGGTATGAGCCGTATCCTGTCAACATAGTATTGATATCAGATATCGTTAAAGGGGGATTCCATATAATGGAACAGTACAATCCAGTAACACCGGAAGTCGTCAAAGCATTACAAGCAGCAGTAGGGGAAAAATACGTCAAGACAGACCCGGACGTATTGGCCGTATATCAGTCGGATGAAAGCCTGGCACCGTCTTTTTGGACCTTGCCGGAAGTCGTCGTATCGGCAGGCAATACAGAAGATGTAGCCAGCGTCATGCAGATCGCCAATACCTACCACGTACCGGTGACACCGCGCAGTGCCGGTACCAGTGTCAGCTGCGGCGCCGTTCCGGCGTATCACGGCATCGTCCTGTTGATGGAACGCATGAACCATATCATCGAGCTCAATGAAGAAGGCATGTATATGACCGTAGAAGCGGGCGTGCGTACCATCGATATCCAGAATGCCGCCAAGGCCAAAGGCCTGCTCTATGCCGGCGACCCCTGCAGTTCCGACAGCTGCCTCATCGGCGGCAACCTGGCAACCAATGCCGGCGGCAATAAAGCGGTCCGCTACGGCACGACGCGCCATCAGGTCTATTCCATCGAAGTCGTCCTGCCCAGCGGCAAAGTAGCACGCCTGGGAGCGACGCTGAAGAAATGCTCGACCGGCTTCTGCCTGGATCAGCTCATCATCGGCTCCGAAGGTACCCTGGGCATCATTACCAAAGCGACATTGAAACTCGTTCCCCTGCCGCCGTACAAACTGGATGTATTGGCTGTATTCACGGATCTGGCCAAAGCGACGGCGCTGGTACCGAAACTGGTCAAGGCCGGCTTAAATCCGACCTCGGTCGAATTCATGGACAACAACTTTGTCCGCAGCGCGTCTGATTACAGTGAACTGCGGCTGCCTCATTATGAAGACGGCTGCTATGATATTGTTTCCATTGAAACCTTCAATGAAGATGAATTGGACGATAAGATGGAAAAACTCGCGGCCATCTGCGAAGAATGCGGTGCAACGGACGTCGTCGAAGCCGATGACCGGGTCTGGAAGATTCGCCGCAACTGCCTTGAAAGCACGCGGGTATTCTCCAAAGTAGCCACATCAGAAGATTTGGTCGTACCGGTGACCAAGATTGCCGACTGCATCCAGCACCTCGTCCGGGAAAGCCAGAAATATGATTTCCGGGTATTCTGCCTGGCCCATGCCGGTGATGGCAATCTCCATTTCCAGATCCTGCAGTGCGATATGAATGACGAAGACTGGGAACGGGAATTACAGCAGTTCCGGGCTGTCGCCTATAAATATGTATATAATCTGGGCGGCCGTCTCTCCGGTGAACACGGTATCGGCTTGAAACGATTGGAATATATGGAACAGTATACGAATCCCGTCGAATTGGAACTCATGAAGACCATCAAACGGGCTGTCGACCCCAACTGGATTTTGAATCCCGGCAAGGTCATCAGCGCCGATTAGTTGTTTGTTTAGCCTGCAGGTATCCTTCCTGCAGGCTTTTATACGATATGGTGGAGTTTTTGGAGCGGCTATGTTGCTATACAAGAACATGCGCTGCGGTCTCTTGCAAAATCGACAAGAGAACCGGGGTGTTCGATATATATTAATGTTGATAAATATGGTAGAATATAGAAAAGGAGGGATGTGTTATGATTAAAAAATTTAAAGAATTAAAAACGGCCTTATCCCAGGTCAGTAAAGGATATACTGGTTGTACGACCGGCGGCTGCTGTGGGATATCCCTTCCCCCCGATGACCAGAAAGAGCTGAAGCGTATCAAACAGCAGGGGCAGGATTCCCATAAAAATGAACAGTCGAAAGAATAACTTTCTCCCATAGGACGCGCTTGCCGCGTCCTTTTTCGTTACCGGGGAAGGGCGGGTATATTAATATTGACCAATATAGTATAATATAGAAAAGGAGGGATATGTCATGATAAAAACAATAAAGGAACTGAAAACCATCCTATCCCAACTCAGTGCGGGATATACAGGATGCACGACCGGCGGCTGCTGAGGCATGACCTTGCCACCAAAAGATCAGGATGATCTGAAACGAGTGAAAAAGCAGGGCCGGTATGCAGAGAAGAAGGAATAGTTGTTAGTTGTTGGAAGAGCGGTTCTTGGTTCTTAAAACCAGGGGTCGCTTTTTCGCCTCACCTTCGAGGGGAGGTGGCTCCGGCATGGGCTTTGCCGGAGCCGGAGGAGTTAGCCGCAGCCCATTCTTCTGTCCGTTCAGATGTCACCATCCTATTGTTGCCGCTTTCGTCCTCAAAGAAAAGGCGCCCATATTCGTTAGGATAAGGGCGTGGGTTCGTGTCACATAGGCAAGAATGGGTTTTCTTTTCGGATTCAGCTGGCAACAGTACGGATGGTGCCAAATTCACGGCCAGCAGAACGGGCTGCTTCGGGTTGTCGGGTGTTTTCGTTCTGCGAAGAGAGAGGTGGACAAAACAAGGATGCTGTCCACCAGTAGCAATTGCGGAGGAGAAAGTTAGTTATTCGTTGTTGAAAGAGCGATTCTTGGTTCTTAAAACCAGGGATTGCTTTTTTCGCCTCACCTTCGAGGGGAGGTGGCTCCGGCATGGGCTTTGCCGGAGTCGGAGGGGTTAGCCGGAGTCGGAGGGGTTAGCCGCAGCCCATTCTTCTGTCCGTTCAGATGTCACCATCCTATTGTTGCCGCTTTCGTCCTCAAAGAAAAGGCGCCCATATTTGTTAGGATAAGGGCGTGGGTTCGTGTCACATAGGCAAGAATGGGTTTTCTTTTCGGATTCAGCTGGCAACAGTACGGATGGTGCCAAATTCACGGACAGAAGAACGGGTTGCTTGGGGATGTCGAGTGTTTCAAGATAATACGGAGGCGCAGCCCATTCGGATGGGAGCAGTTGTTAGAAGGTCGATTTTTGGTTCTTAAAAATGGTTATCCAACAACCGCATTTTAAAGAACCAATAACCAATAACCAACAACTAATTCGTCCGCCAAATGGATGGACAAAATAAGGACGCTGTCCACCAATCGCAATTGCGGAGAAGAAAGTCAGTTATTTGTTGTTAGAAGTGCGGTTCTTAGTTCTTAAAAGAAAAAACTGATTTTTTAAGAACCAACAACAAACAACGGACTTTTCTTTTAACAACTGCCCTTCCAAGAACGAACAACTAACAACCAATGCCCTTATCTATGAATACATAATGATAATATACGTATAATACTATCATTATGTATTTTTATAAGTGACCATTTTATCGCTAAGCCATCCTTTATAGGGTATATTTTTTAGAGTGAGTACCATGTTAATAAATGGCTTAGTACAGGGGATTAAAAGAAAAAAGAAGTTGTATTTTAAAGTATACTTTAAAATACAACTTCTTTTTTGTGAATTTAGCTCTTATCGACATTATATCTCTTTTATTTATACAATTCAAGCCCGATTTAGTTATATTTAATCATTTTTTGGCTAATCTGATAAAAATCGTCCAACTGTATTTTAAAGTATACTTTAAAATACAGTTTTCGGTATTGCAAGTGAGGCATTTAGCCAAAGTGAAACGACGATATCCGTTCAGATTGGAGGTGTTCTATGCAATTCAACATAACGACTGATTATGCAATACGGACCGTCTTGTTTCTGGCCATTACCAAACGATTGGCCACAGCAGCGGAGATATCCGAAGCGATGCATATTCCGAAAAATTATCAGCTGAAAGTAACCAGCCCGCTGGTAAAGAAAGGAATCCTGACCCGGATCCAGGGGGTAAAAGGAGGATTTTGTTTAGGGAAAGACAGCAAGGATATCACACTCTATGATATCGTCAGCACCATGGAGACGACGACCCATCTCAATCCTTGCTTGAAAAAAAAACAAAATGGTAATCCCTTTACGAAGACGCCATATCCTGTGAGTGATTTCTATGAAACCATGCAGACAGATATGGAAGGGCGGTTGCAGGGGATGACCGTGGCGTTGCTGGCGAAGAATTTTAGGCAATAAAAGCATACGTGATGATGAATGTATGTAAATAAAAAGAGCTTGCGGTTTCACATTACATACATGAAGCAGAATGTTTTTTATGAAAAATGGATGGGTATCATTACAGTGGAGAGGAGTTTTATACATGAAGAAACAAATACGGTATTTTACAGAAGGGGTGCTTCAGCGGAAGGTATTAAAGACGTTGGTGGCCGGTATGGCGGTATTGCCGATGGCTGCGGCGGGATCTATAGTCGAAGCATCAACTACGATAACTTCCGGTACACATGATATTGGTGGAGAATATACGATAGATCGGGATTTCGCAATGGCGACGGGAAATAATATTGTTTTGAATGGGACAGATAATGTAAAGATAACCAGTACTTCAACAGGACAAGGCTTTTTCGGTATACGAAGTGGAGGCAAAATTTCTCTTGACATGCAGGGAAATGATTTTGCTTATGAAGGAAAATACTATGGGATGAGAAGTGGAGAAATAAGTACCCCGACATCGACGTGGAATGGAACTACTGTTATTGACAACGTCCATGATTTTGATGCTGCTATAGTAGCAAGTGGGCGTGCAAGTATTATAAGTGCATTTGCTTATGGAGATTCTTCATTATTTGAAATTAATGCAACCGGCAAAATTAATATGGATATATCGGGATCTAATGGTACGGTAGTTGGATTATTATCATCTGGAGGGAATACAAGTAAGGTTAATCTGAATGCGGTTGGTGATATTAACATTAGTGGAGATGGTGCCCCTATATACGTTGTAACAAATAATGCTGAATGTAATGTCGATTCAACAGAAGGAGATATCAACCTGACATCGCGAAGTCGACAGGGGGTGAGAAATAATGGCGGAACGATAAATATTAAAGGACAGACTGTCACTATTGATGCCTTGACCAAAGGCATTGATGCAAGAGGTGGTACAACGAATGTCACGGCAACAAAGGGTGATGTTACGATTGGTAACGCGACTGCCCAGGCTATTCATGCGGAAGGGACAGGCAGCGTAGATATTACCAGCGAACAGGGAAAAATCAACCTGACAGCAACCAAGACGGATGATAGTACCTATCCCAACGCCGGCATCTATACGGCCGACACGGGAGCCGTGAATCTTCATTCCGATACGGTAATCACGGCGGCAGAAAAGAGCATCGATGCAACAGGTGGTACGGTGACATTTGATAAAGCCTTGACAGCTACCGCTGCTCCGACGGCGATTGCAGCCAGCGGCGGAGCCGTGGTGACGGCAACGGATAGTGCTACGGATAAACAGATAGCCGGTACGATTACGGCTGATGGTAGTGGAACGGCTGTCAATGTAGATTTCCCGACGTCCGCTTCGTATTTTACGGGTTCGACGGATGTGACTAATGATGGGGCAGTCAATCTGGGATTTTCTAATCATTCCATCTGGAACCTGACGGCAGACAGCAAGCTGACATCGCTGGATAATACGAACAGCACCATCAACATGCATTATACTGGTGATGATACGTATGAAACGATTACGACCGATACGTACAGCGGTAGCAATGGGACACTGCTCATGGATACGGATCTGGCCAGTGAAACGAACGGCGACAAATTATACATCAATAACAGCGGTGCAGGCGGCGGTACCATTCAGGTCTTCGATAAGAGCCTGAACAGTGGCACGAAGGTCAATGCCAAAGATGATTGGACGAAGACGAAATTGCTCCTCGTCGGCGGTAACGGTGCTGACGGGACAACATGGACGGGGCAGACCCTCGATACAGGCGGCCTGTGGGAACTGACACCGACGGTAGAAAAGCTGGAAGATAACCAGTGGTACCTGACGATGATGAAACGGTCTGCTAATCCCAGCACGAAGACCATCATGGGGTCCCTGGATTCGGCATATGGCCTCTGGCGTTATGATGATACGTTGCGCAAGCGCCTGGGTGATCTGCGCTATATCGATAACGACCAGAACGGTCTTTGGGTGCGCCTGAAAGCAGGCAAGCTGGCTGCTGATTCCTATGACGGTAATTATCAGATGTATCAGATCGGTTACGATAAAAAATCGGACAACACGATTTATGGCATCGCTGTAGATCACAGTAAGGCCAGCAACGATTACTATGCCGGTGATGGCGATAACTCCATGACCAACCTGACGTTGTATGCGACGAACTATCGGGGCGGCGTGGATGTGAAGAACCAGAAGAGCGGTTCGACGTACAGCGATTTGGTATTACGGGCTGGCAGACTGCAGAGCAATGTGGACAGCTATGGCACATACCATGATTCCCTCGGCTATGATACATGGGGCTACAACATCAGTTACGAAATGGGCAAGACCTTCCGCAATGACAACGGCTGGTTCATCGAACCGGAAGCGCAGCTGTCCTATGGCAGATTGCGTGGCGGCGATTACACGACACAGCGGGGCACCCATGTCCATAAAGATGACATCGACAGCCTGTTAGGGCGTATCGGCTTCGTAGCTGGCCGCAAGATTAACGATGACAAGGATTTCTACTTCAAAGCGAATGTCTATCGTGAATTTGCCGGTGACGGCGATATGCGCTTTGTCCATGGGGACCAGACGATGCTGGATGATGTATCGAATCGTGATACATGGTTTGAAATGGGCGTTGGTGGCAATATTCGGTTGGCAAACGATACCTATATGTACGGTGACGTATTGAAGACCTTTGGGGCCGACATCAATAAAAAATGGCAGGTCAATCTCGGCCTGCGCTGGGCCTTTGGCGGACCGAAGAAAGAAAAGGCCGTCGAACCGGCTCCGGTCGTTGTAGAACCCACACCGGTCCCGGCACCGGCTCCCGTACGGGAAACGTATGTAGACAGCGTACACTTTGATTTTGATGTGGATACGCCGAAAGCAGAAGAAATGCATAAGATTGATCAGTTTGCCAAGGCAGCCAAGGCCAACCCAGACCGTACCTATGCCGTCGTAGGCAATACGGATAGCGTCGGTACCGATGAATACAACCTGGCGTTATCGCAGCGGCGTGCGGAAAACGTCAAAGCCGAAGCTGAAAAACGCGGCGTCCCGGCAGCACAGATGCAGGAATCCTATCTGGGGAAAGCCAAACCGGTAGAAAGCAACGATACCGATCAGGGACGGGCAGCGAACCGCCGTGTCGATATCTATGAACATCAGACTGACACAACGGTACAATAATGACACAGCGTCCGATGAGTGATATTGTAAAAAAATAAGTACGGATTGACAGAAAAACGGTTGTCCGTTGTTGGTGTAAAAACCAATAACGGGCAACCGTTTTGTTGTTCTGCGAGGAGAGAGGTGGACATCATCCTTATTTCGTCCACTCAATGGCTGTAGAGGAAGCCGCAACCCATTCCCCTGTCCGTTCAGATGTCACCATCCTATTGTTGCCGCTTTTGTCCTCAAAGAAAAGGCGCCCATATTCGTTAGGATAAGGGCGTGGGTTCGTGTCACATGGCAAGAATGGGTTTTCTTTTCGGACTTTAGCTGGCAACAGTACGGATGGTGCCAAATTCACGGCCAGCAGAACGGGCTGCTTCGGAATGTCGGGTGTTTTCGTTCTGCGAAGATAGAGGTGGACAAAACAAGGACGCTGTTCACCAGTAGCAATTGCGGAGAGGAAAATCAGTCCTTATATTTTTCATCCTTCGTTCGGTATATAAGCCATTCTTTTAAATCTAGTGTATTCATGCGATTGTCAGCAACGGCGATAATCATGTCTTCTAGTTCTTGCTGTGTATATTCTATTTCAATGTTATTTACATAGAGAAAAACAAGCATGCTGTGTACTGCTGAACGTTTATTGCCATCACAGAATGGATGATTTTTTGCTAGACCGTAGCAAAGTTGAGACGCTTTATCATAAATGGTCGGATATAAATCTTTACCATCAAATGTTTGAAAAGGGGTATTGACGGCGGATTCTAATAATCCGATATCGTGAATACCCTTATCCATGACAAATGTTTCTTCCATATGATGATGGAAAGATAGGACATCATCTAAAATAATAGCTATTGTATCTTTTTCATGGGTCATTTGTTTTCCAAATCCTTATACGCTTGATGGTTGCGTTGCATCATCAATTCCGATGCACGACGGATTTTTTCTTTGATATCTGGATTGGTACGGCTGTTACGAATTTTTTTATTTTCTTTATTTTGGTAGGGCATTGGAATGTGACTCATACTAAAACCTCCGATTATTTTATTCATAAACTGTTTTCAGGTAATTATGGGAAACAGATGATATCAATCTATTTATTTCATTATAATATGGATACCCAGAAATCGCAATGAATAACGTATGAAGGCAGTGAATTAAAGCAGTTGTTCGTTGTTAAGGAGTGCGGTTCTTGGTTCTTAACAACAGTTTCCAACAACCGCACTTCCAAGAACGAACAACCAACAACTATTTTTCCTGTAACGCTATGTAACGCTATAGATAAGAAGAGAACAGATAAGACTAGAAGAGAGGAGAAAATATATATCAGGGTGTAACGCGTACATTTTCGATGGTCTCGTATGAATAGATAAATGTACATATTTGAAAAAGTGAAAGTTCATCCAACTTCAGTTATTCGGATATGTTTTCAGAAGGAAGTAATCAAATATATCATAAACAAAAAGAATATTAATTATTACAATAGGTAACTTAAAAAGCAAACAGGGAAAAGTCGGTTCCGGACAAAAAAGTTTCCAAAAATGTTGGAAATTTTTCGCTAGAAACGTGTATATAAGTAGAGGGGTAAATAAAAACACCTCAATACGATGATCCGGAAGGAGACAGACAAGATGAAACAGTTACAATGGATGAAAATAAATGTGGGGCTGTACAGTGATCCCCGTATGGTACGGATGCTGCGGCAGCCGCATGGGGAGCTGTATCATCTGGTCTTGTTTGTCTTGCGGGATTTTGCCGGAGCCATCAACCGGAACGGGCAGGTATACATTACGACACAGGAACCGTT
>JALCDF010000006.1 GCA_022641375.1 Megasphaera sp.
AAACTATTCTGGAATTCGACAACTTTCTTGATTTCTTCATGCGCTGTCATGATGGCATCCAAAACATCTTCTTCCGGTACCTGTTTGGCACCGCCTTCAACCATAAGGATAGCGTCTTTCGTACCTGCTACGCAAATATCCATATCGCTTTGTTCGCTTTGTTCTACCGTAGGATTGATGACGAACTGGCCATCTACCCGGCCGACACGAACACCGGCAATAGGACCTGCAAAGGGAATCTGAGACATGCATAAGGATACAGATGCCCCGATCATCGCCGCGATTTCCGGCGCATTATCATGATTTACGCAAAAATCATATGCCACGACATGAACATCATGACGATACGTTTTCGGGAAGAGAGGGCGGATAGGCCGATCGATCAGACGAGCAAAAAGAGTTGCCGATTCAGGCGGTTTGCCTTCTCGTTTGATAAATCCACCGGGGATTTTACCAACCGAATACATTTTTTCTTCATAATCTACTGTCAACGGGAAAAAATCTGCATCTTCCCGAGGTTCCTTGGAACCCGTAGCCGTAACAAATACCGCTGTGTCACCATACCGTACCAGTGCGGCACCGCTTGCCTGTTTCGCTAGCTTACCTACTTCAATGACGAGCGGACGGCCGGCAAATTCCATTTGGAACTTTTGTTCTTCCATGACGTTACCTCCTTAAATATCACAGGTGATAGGCACTAGACCGCAGGCATATCAGACAACATACCCGTGCTCTTCCACCTACCACCCTGTGCTCTGAAAAAAGAGGCTGATGCGTCCACATCAGCCTCACAGTGTGCAAAATTATTTACGCAAGTTTAATTTACCAAGGATTGCGCGATAGCGTTCCAGGTTGTGTTTCTGTAAATAGCCGAGCAAGTTACGACGCTGGCCGACTAATTTCAAAAGTCCGCGACGGGACGCATGGTCCTTCTTGTTGCTGCGCAGATGTTCCGTAAGATACGTGATACGGCTCGTAAGAAGAGCAATCTGCACTTCCGGGGATCCGGTATCAGCTTCATTTGCACCAAATTCAGTAATAATTTTTTTCTTTTCTTCTACACTTAACATATTCTTTTCCTCCATGTAATATAATCTATTCGCAAAGCACTAAGTGTTCGTCGGAGTCGTCGACACACCGAGTACCCGTACGACATAACTATTATACTATAGGCAAAACGTTGTGTAAAGGGTTTATACCTATTGTATATATGATACAATCCACTATGTTCCCTGTTCCTGTCGGCACCGGATATTATAAATAGCCTTTTTCGCAAAGACTGACATACGTCCCATCGCCGATGATGACGTGATCCAGGACCGGGATTTCCATCATCGTGCCTACTTCGGCAATATGCCGGGTAACGGCAATATCCTCGCTGCTGGGAGAAGGATCCCCGCTCGGATGGTTGTGGAGAAGGATAATGGCTGCCGCATTATAGCGTAACGCCAGACGAAAGACATCCCTGGCCTTGGCCAGGCTGGCGTTCAGCGTGCCAATCGTAAGGGTCTGACAAGTAATCAGCTGATTCTTCGTCGACAGAAAGACGGCCGCAAATCGTTCCTGCGGCAGAAAACGCATGTCTTCCATCACATAATCCGCAACAGCCTGCGGTGAACTGAAGTCGGGAGCGAGTTGTTTTACCCGCTGCCGGGAGATGCGCCGTCCCAATTCAATGGCAGCACAAACCGTAATTGCCTTGTCTGTGCCGATTCCATGGATACGGCATAAATCATCAATACCAGATTCACTCAAATAATACAGATTTTCGCCCGGCAGGGACCGGATCACCTCGCGGGATACATCCAGGACCGAATGACCTTTGGTCCCGGTTCGCAATAAAATTGCCAGGAGTTCCTGATCTGTGAGGGCTCGTGAGCCCTGCCGGAGAAATTTTTCTCGTGGTTTTTCACTGGCCGATAACTGGCTCAGAGGAACGGTCATAAACCTGCCTTTGCCTTATGCAGCAGTTTGCATACCTGCGCTAACGGAAGACCGACTACATTGGTATACGACCCATTGATCTTATCAACAAAGGATGCCGCTTTGCCCTGGATTCCATAGGCTCCCGCCTTGTCCCGCGGTTCTCCTGTCGCAACATATGCGGCAATTTCTTCCTCATCCAGGCGGCGGAACCACACTTTGGTTTCTACTACTTTGGTATACAAGGCATCATCCTTTACCAGTGCAACTCCCGTAAAAACGGAATGTTTCTGCCCTGATAACTTTTTTAACATCGCTGCTGCTTCTTTATCATTTCCCGGTTTGCCTAAGATGGTGTCACCGATTGCAACGATAGTATCTGCACCCAGGACCCATTGTCCCGGATATTTAGCCGCTACATCACGAGCTTTCCCTATGGCCTGCACCTGCGCGAACTTTTCAGGATCCTTTTTTTTAGAGGATTCCTCTGTATAGTTGCTGGGATTGACCATATACGCAATCCCGGCCTGAGATAATAATTCCCGCCGCCGCGGTGAGCCGGAAGCTAATATAAGCACCTGCCTGCCTCCTATCATACATGGCGAAAAATGAATAATGCCACAAATATTCCGATAATACTCAACAAATTCGGCGCAAACCGTATGCCAAACTTAATTTCCATGACATACAGGTTAATATCAACATGCTGTATATTGAATATTTCATAGTGCTGGGACAGTATCGGTACGACACTTCCCACACTGACTCCGGACAGCATATCTCCGAGAATACCTCCCAGTATGCCGCCAACCGTAAGAAATAATATACATAACAGCACACCATGCGCTGCAAATGATTTCATGGTTTGTAATCCCCCTATGTCACCTATCGCATTTTATTTCTTTTTTTGCATCTTAGCCCAGGTATCACGAAGGCCGACGATACGGTTCACTACGATATGATCCGGTGTTGTATCGGGATCGATAACGAAATAGCCTTGGCGAAGGAACTGGAATTTATCGCCTGCTTTATATTCAGCCAGGCAGGCTTCCGCTTTACTATGATACACATCCAGGCTATGGGGATTGATTTGAGATAAGAAGTCTTTGCTGTCGGCCGCTTCACCATCTTCTGTCTGAAGCAGATAATCGTAAATACGGGTTTCGACATCTACCGCATCATCCATGTTCACCCAGTGAAGCGTACCTTTGACCTTGCGGTTGGCATTCACGCCACTACCGCTCTTGCTTTCCGGATCATAGGTGCAATGCAGTTCGATGATATTGCCATCATCATCTTTGACAATGTCTTCACATTTGATGATATAGGCATATTTCAAGCGGACTTCTTTACCCGGCGCCAGGCGGAAAAATTTCCGTACGGGCTGTTCCATGAAGTCTTTCCGTTCGATATATATATTCTTGCTGAATGTCATCATGCGGCTGCCCATCGCTTCATTTTCCTGATTATTATCAGCCACACACTGTTCAGTCTGGCCATCGGGATAATTGGTAATGACGACTTTGATCGGGTCAATGACGGTCATCAGCCGCGGTGCCTTCATCTTCAGGTCCTGACGGATACAATATTCCAACAGGGAAATATCAACCGTGCTGTCCGCTTTGGCTACGCCAATACGTTCACAAAAATCACGGATTGATTCCGGTGTATACCCACGGCGGCGTATACCGGCAATGGTCGGCATACGGGGATCATCCCAGCCGCTGACGATGCCTTTTTCTACAAGGACGCGGAGTTTGCGTTTACTCATGATGAGATTGGTCACATTCAGGCGGGCAAATTCGATCTGCCGGGGCACCTGTCCTTCCGGGTCATCCCATTCTTCAAGGCACCAATTGTACAGCGGACGATGATCTTCAAATTCCAAGGTACAGATAGAATGCGTAATCCGTTCGATTGCATCCGATACGGGATGGGCAAAATCGTACATCGGATAGATGCACCATTTGTCACCGGTCCGATGATGTCTGGCGTGGAGGATACGGTAGATAACCGGGTCACGCATATTGATATTCGGACTGGACATATCGATTTTAGCCCGCAGTACCTTTTCACCATCAGCATATTTGCCATCTTTCATTTCCTGGAATAATTGCAGGTTTTCTTCTATGGAGCGGTCACGATATGGGCTTTCTTTCCCGGGCGTATTGAAATCCCCGCGATATTCCTTTATTTGTTCTCCGGTCAGATCATCCACATAGGCCCTGCCACATTTGATGAGTTTCACTGCATACGCATACAACTGATCAAAATAATTGGACGTGTAGAAGCAGCGGTCATCCCATGTGAATCCCAGCCATTCCACATCTTTTTTGATGGAGTTCACATATTCCACGTTTTCTTTCGACGGGTTCGTATCATCAAACCGAAGATTCGTTATGCCGCCATATTTCTGGGCAATACCAAAATTCAGGCAAATAGATTTGGCATGACCGATATGGAGGTATCCGTTCGGTTCGGGCGGGAAACGGGTATGGATCCGTTTTCCATATGTATTCGCTTCGTTGTCTTCATCGATAATATTTTCAATAAAATTTTTTGTAACTTCGTTTTCCATGAAAGACTCCCCTTTTATCTTAAAGTATACTGCATTTATTTTACCATAAAATGACCACAAAACATAGGTCTGTTGTGCGAAATATCCATTCCGGCACCGCCGGTAAATATGCTATAATAAGGATACATCATTTATAAAAGGAGACGATACGAACATGTTCATAAAAAAACTGATTACGTACGATTATTTAGGCCTGGTGCAATGGGGCGTCCTCAATGAAGACGAATCCGGCGTCTATGGTGCTATCGAATTAGAAGAAGCATTTTTCACCCCCCTGCCAGAAAATCTGGCTGACTTTATCCGCCAGGGAAATAACGGGCTGCTGGCATTAGCCGATTCACTGGAACAAAATGAAAAGACGCATGCAGTCACTGCCCGTCCGCTGGATACAATCAACATCATGGCTCCTCTGCCTCATTTAGAAAAAAATGTCTTTTGTATCGGCAAAAATTATGCGGAACATATCGCTGAATTCGATAAGACCAAAAATCCGGATTTACCGAAATATCCACTGATTTTCACAAAAGCTCCCACTTCGGTCATCGGCACGGAAGACCTCATCGATCCGCATAAAAACGTAACCAATGAGCTGGATTATGAAGGGGAACTGGGCGTCATCATCGGCAAAGAAGGCTCTGACATCCCCATCAGTGAAGCCATGGACCATGTCTACGGCTTTACGATCATCAATGATGTGACAGCTCGTGATTTGCAGCGCAATCATGTCCAATGGTTCCACGGCAAAAGCCTGGATACGTTCTGCCCCATGGGACCCTGCATCCTGTTGCGCGACGCCTCTCCTGATACCTTTGATGTCGTAACGAAGGTAAACGGCGAAGTACGTCAGGATGGTTCTACGGGAGAATTTATTTTCACGATTCCCGAACTCATCCGCTTCATTTCCCAGGGAACGACATTGCAACCGGGGGACGTCATTGCGACAGGCACGCCGTCCGGCGTCGGTGTCGGCTTCAATCCGCCCAAATATCTCCATTCCGGGGATACGGTAAAGATTGAAATCTCCGGCATCGGAACATTGGAAAATAAAGTAAAATAAAGTATCTTCTATAAGCAAGGCTGTCACCATCCGGTTGACAGCCTTGTTTTATTTTTTATGACCGGCCGACTTTTTGTTTACCGCCCTTTTGAGCGAGACGCTCCAATTGTTTCATCTGGAACGATGAATACGCACCTGCTGCTCCTGCTGTCGAACCCTTCACTTTGGCATAGATGATATCCATTAATATAGTCGCTTTTCGTTCAGATAAGCCCTTCCTCCATTTCCCGGCATGGCAGTATGATTCCAACACCTGTTCTGCTTCACTGTAATTCTCTTTCAAAATAAGCCAGCGGATCTGCGACAAGAGTCGGAATGCCTCGGAAAACCGGACCAACGGATGATAGGTCTCCCAAAAACGATAAAATTCCTGTTCGTTACGGCCACGGATATACAAGGTCAGCAACGAGGTATACATGTGCGTAAATCCCGACACCGGCAACCCTTCCCGGCGGCGCCGGTAATCTATTTCACACGCATATCCGTAATACCGTACAGCGCTGGCATAGGCTCCCTTCGTATCATTACAAAGATTGAACTGATACGCGCAATCAAAGATTTTGCCCATCATATAATACACATCCCAGGACATCGCCTGCCGCTGCCTGCTATGGACGACGGCCTCTATATCTTCAACGACGCGGGGAAGATTTTCCTGTTTGCGGACGGCTTCAATACAATGGCAGATGCGATGAAATTTTTGGCAATGTTCTTCCTGGCTGCCATAAAGAGACAACTTGACAGGAAACAGTAAATGGATTTCATCTAACAATGCCGAGTAAAAATTAAATGATTCCAGGCCGCAGCGGCATAGCCCATAGCAGGCACGGCTATACAACAGACTCCCCGTATCGTTATTGTCTTCCAAAATCTGGACCGCTTCATCATACAATGCAAATGCCTGATTCTTTTTATCGCATTTTTCCGGAAACGTATCCTCACTGGAGAAATCTTTGGTGTTTTTATACAATACCGTTCCATATTGGAATACATCTTTCGGATGATGCTCTTTTCGTAGAATTTTTTCGTAATATTCGCAGGCTTTTTTCTTACTTTCCTTTTTGGGGCAAGGCAGAATTTTCTGTTTCTTATTAGAAATACTGGAAATATAGTCCGTATAATAGGCAGCTGCCATTCCCCGCAGGGCCCGTATATCTTCTTCGCAGCCCGGCGTATCCAATATGCCCTGATAGACTTTTAAAGACAATACCGCTATTTCATTGCGTTGTTCCTTTACCGGCACCTTTTCCAGGACTTCCAGGCACCCTTCCCAGTCTTTTTTAAGTAATAAAGACTGTAATCGCTGCTCCGGTGAAGCAAAAGATTCCATAATCACATATCTCCCTTCTATTTTATACATACCGCTGTCATGACCTCATTGTGCCATAAAATGTAGAAAAAGCCAGTATATTTGCATTAGAATTGTATTAGAATCTACTGAGAGATAGATTAAAAAAGTATTACTAACAGATAGCCCTTATTTTCAGAGATATGAAAAGCATCCTGCCGCCGGTATATCCATGCAGCAGGATGCTTCTATTTATTAATCATGACAGGAATCTGTGAACGCAATAAAACATATTGACTGACACTGCCCATCAAAATTTGTTTGAGATGGCTTTGGCCACGGTTTCCCATGACAATCAAATCTACCGGAGCCTCCTGACAATACTCCACGATATTAGGGGCCGGATCCCCGATGCGCACTACCGCTTTGGCTTTAACTTCGGCAGGGATCTGATGCATCAGATCCGTAAGGATTTCATATCCTTTTTCTTTCAGCTCGGACGGTATATATCCGCCTGTACTGACCTGTTCGAATGAATTGATTTCTTTATTCATATCGACAACGGTGAGCAGTATCAATTCTGATCCGCAATGTAATGCCAGGTATACTGCTTTATCCAAGGCATGGCGTGACGCATCGGACCCGTCTACAGGTACTAAAATATGTTTGATTTCTTCCATCTATATCACCTCTCTATTCTGCATGGACGGCCTGTGTCCGCAACATTTTTCTACGGACACGATAGAAGCAGCAACAAAAAACGACCAATATAACCCCGAAATAAATAAGAAAAGAACCTAATTCATGACTGATCGCGGAAAAATCAGCCCCGCGGAGCATGATATCCCGGATAAATTCATATTCCCAACGCAGGGGAAATACATGGGTCAGCGTCTGGACCCAGCCGGCCTGTTCCGCAATCGGCCCGGTCGCCCCGCCAAAAATAAAACCGCCCGGAATAAATAAGATCATCCGGCTGGCAGCTACACCGGGATTCGCTGCCGTCCAGCCAAACAGCAGGCTCATGACCCCCACTGCGGGTATATAAAATAACTGCGTCAAATAAAATAACAACACGCTGCCCGTAAAAGACATGTCATTGAAATAATGCAGGATCACCATGCCGACGGTAAGGGCCGTTAACAGGCAGCCGCAATACGGTACCAGCCGGATAAGGATATCGAAGGGTGTCCCCTCCGCCAGGATTTTTTGTAGTTCTCCGGTCATACGCAGCCGCGGTATCATCCCAATCGTAGCAAACGTGAAAAACATGGAGGAGAAAAAGAACAAAAAGCCCTGCACTTCACCATTATTCGCCGCCGACCCCTGCGGATTGAACAACAGCCGGTCCCTGAGGGTAATACCATAATCCGCCCGCGTCGTCTTTTCACCACTCAGTTTTTCATTTTCCGCGGCTATGATTTCATTCAGGGATTCCATGATTTCGGCTGTCTGCGCAATATTCGTATTATCATAGAACACGCCAATGGCACCGCTGGATGAACTATACCGGTCTTTTTCCAGGTCTTTCGGCAAATATACGACAGCTAATACTTTATCTTCATAAAAAAGCGAGGTGGGATCTACCGCCGAATTGATAATCGATGTAACGTGAATAAACGGCGACGAATCGACTTCTTCGATGATTTCATGACTATACCTGGAATTATCCAGGTCAATGACGGCTATGGGGCCTTTCAGGATAGCGTTGTTTCCCAATGTCAGCGTGAAGAAGATGGAACATACCAGCGCCACCATCATAGCTACTTTTTCATAGGGCATACCCATGCCGGAAAAGAGGAATTTGATTTCATCCTTAAGTGAATTCATTTTCATTTACCTCGATCGTCATTCCCGGTATGATATCCTGCCCCGGATCCGTATAGATACGAATCTGGAATGCCGTCAAATCTGCCTGCCCTTTTTCACGGGTCATCTTCAAATCAGCAAATCCCGGCGCCTGCGTGATGAAACGGATAGAGCCGTTCACGTTGTTGCGGCCGGCTACGGTGTGCCCTGCAATATTATCTCCTTCATGCATTTTCACGGCCTGATTTTCACTGACATAAATATCATAATAATACCGTATTTCAACGTTCGTTGACGTAAATTCATGATATCTCCCTTTCTATTTGATTAGCTAGCTAACTATATGGGCAAATGACGCTTTCGTCTCCTTCCGGATACGTATGTATGCTATGAATTGCCAAGCTTTTCCAGTAATCGGATCAATTCTTGCTGTTCCGCTTCTGTCAGTGTGCCCATCTTCTTTGATATACGGGCATAATGAGCCGGCAAAATCCTATCCATGAATTCCCTTCCCTGCGGTGTCAGCGTTATCTTTTTCCCCCGTTTATCCTTGTCATCGGAAACAGAGACAGCTTCCCCATTCCGAACCATGCGGCGTATCATCACGCTGATCGTCGCCCGGGTAACCCCGGTCTTGGCTGCCAGTACCGACGGGGCAATTCCCTGCGGTGACTGATGCAGTACAATCATGACGCGTAATTTCCCTTCAGACAGATTATACTGCCGTTCCAGGACATCACTGATGGATGCACGGATTTCTTCCTGTGCCTGGCCGATACGTAACATGGCCAACACAGCGGAGGGATCGATTTCAGGAATTTCTTTAGCATGACGTTCCAATTCATTGCGTGTTGGAAATATGATAAATTTCATGGCACTGCTCCTATAGTTAGCTTACTAACTAATAGTATACGGGCTAACCCTTTAAAAATCAAGAAAAATCCATTGAAATAAAAAAAAGCAGCTACCCAGCGGATAACTGCTTTTCATCATACGTCTTACATATTCTTTTCCAATAATTCACGAAGAATGATTTTTACACGGCCAGCCGCCTGATTGATATCCACGACTTCTTCCGCTCCGGTACGACGTACCTTGATTTCTACGGTATGATTGGCAGCACTCTTTTTGCCTACCGTAACCCGGACAGGATACCCGATCAGATCAGCATCATTGAATTTGACGCCGGCCCGTTCCTTACGATCATCGAGGACTACTTCGCCGCGGGCACCGCCGAGAGCATTGTAAATTTCCGTAGCGATATGCATCTGATCTTCATCTTTGCTGCTGACAGGTACTACAACGGCTTCGTATGGCGCAATGGCTACAGGCCACATAATACCGTGTTCGTCATGGAGTTGTTCTATCGCTGCCGCTACCGTACGGGTAACGCCAACACCATAGCATCCCATATAATATGGCTTTGCCTTGCCGTCCTTATCCAGGAAGGAACCGTTCAGCGATTCCGAATATTTCGTTCCCAGTTCGAAAACCTGCCCGACTTCGATACCCCGCATGATCTTGATGGGAGCTCCACAATGCGGACATACATCCCCATCTTTCATCAGGCGGATCGTAGCAATCGTAACATCCTTGAAATCCCGTTTCGGATTCACATTCTTGTAATGATAGCCTTTTTTATTCGCACCGGTAACACCGTTAGGAACATTCATGGCTGTCGGATCCACGATAACATAGAATTCCTTATTGTCTGGCTTGTCAGCATTCATGGGACTCATATACCCTGCCTGCAGGCCATGCGCTGACAGCTGTTCTGCCGTAGCCGGATTGACCTGATTCCCCCCGACGAGATTCTGGACTGCCACATCATTTACTTCATGATCACCGCGGACCATGCACAAAACGGTCTTGCCATCAATATCAAACGCTACCGCTTTGATTGTTTTTTCGACAAGGATTTTCATGAATGCAGCTAATTCGTCAATCGTCGAACAATTAGGCGTTTCAATCAATTCTGCATCCTGTGCCGGTTCGGCTGGCATTTCCAACGTATGCGGTTCGGCTTTTTCAATATTCGCCGCATATTCACATTTCGAGCACGACACGACTTCGGCTTCACCTGCTGCTGCCAAGGCCATGAATTCATGGGT
This sequence comes from Megasphaera sp., assembly GCA_022641375.1. Classification (GTDB taxonomy): domain Bacteria; phylum Bacillota; class Negativicutes; order Veillonellales; family Megasphaeraceae; genus Megasphaera. The sequence goes on from JALCDF010000006.1 coordinate 10,767, forward strand.
ATGACTGCCGCCGATCTGGCCGCTGTCGGCTTCTACCGGCTTATAGGTCAGGCCACAGCGTGTAAAAATATGATTATAGGCATCGTATATCACCTGATAGCTCTGATGCAATCCTTCTTCATCCATATCAAAAGAATAGGCATCTTTCATCACAAATTCACGGCTCCGCATCAGACCGAAACGGGGGCGGATTTCATCGCGATATTTATTCTGCATCTGCCACAAGGTTATCGGCATCTGCTTATAGGAACGCAATTCATTGCGAACCAGTGTCGTAATCAGTTCTTCATGCGTAGGCCCCAGGCAATAGTGATTGCCATGCCGGTCTTCCAATTTGAACATTTCCGGTCCGTAGGCATCCCAACGGCCGGATTCATGCCAGATTTCTGCCGGCTGCATGATAGGCATCATGATTTCCTGAGCGCCGGTAGCATCCATTTCTTCGCGAACGATGTTTTCCACTTTGCGGACAACCCGCCATCCCAATGGCAAAAAGCTGTACAGGCCGCCGCCGTTTTTACGGAGCATACCTGCTTTCAACATATATTGATGACTTGCGATTTCGGCTTCAGCCGGAATTTCCCGTAATGTCGGGCTGTATAATTTTGATGCTAACATGTGACTAAGACTCCTTTTGAATGGATTTATGTATTTCTTCAAGCAAACTGCTGACTAATTGATTCTCCGGCACGGTACGCAATACCTGGCCATGAGAAAAGACAATTCCCTGTCCCTTGCCGCCGGCAATGCCAAAATCAGCTTCGCGGGCTTCACCGGGACCGTTGACGACACATCCCATAACGGCGACCTTGATCGGCAGGTCAAGCCCTGAAATGGCTTCCTGGACCTGTTGGGCCAGACCGATCAGATTGACCTGGGTGCGGCCGCAAGTCGGGCAGGATATCAGCGTCGGTCCGAATTTCCGCAGTCCCAGCGAACTGAGGATAATCTGTCCCGCTTTTATTTCCGCTGCCGGATCACCTGTCAGGGACACCCGTATCGTATCACCGATACCTTCATAGAGAAGCGTACCGATGCCAATAGCCGATTTTATACTTCCTTCGCGAATCAGGCCGGCTTCGGTAACCCCCAGATGCAGTGCATACGGCACTTTGTCCGCTAACATTTTATAGGCTTCGATCATGAGACATACATCGGATGCCTTCAACGAAATGACCATATTCTTATAGTCCATTTTTTCTAATATCCGAATATGCCGCAAGGCCCCTTCTACCATACCGGACGCTGTCGGATGACCACCATACGCATCCAGGATATCCGTTGGCAGCGAACCCGTATTGATGCCAATCCGGATAGGTATATGTTTAGGACGTACCTTTTGGACTACGGCCGCTACATTTTCATCGGCACCGATATTCCCGGGATTGATGCGCAAAGCAGCAACCCCGCTGTCGACAGCCTGCAAGGCCAGCCGATAGTCAAAATGAATATCGGCAATGACCGGCACCGGCGACGCCTTGACGACGGCTGCCAGCCCTTTTGCCGCAGCCATATCGGGTACGGCAAAGCGAATCAGTTCGGCACCATAACCGGCCAGACGGATGGCATCATCAATGGCTCTTGTTTCATCAGCCGGATTGATAGTAGACATCGTCTGCACAGAAACCGGTGCATTGCCGCCAATACGGACATCTCCTACGCTAACCGGTATAGATAATCTGCGTTGTATCATGATACTTCCCTTCTAAAAACGGCTGATATCCTGGAACATGGCAAACAAGAACAATGAACCCAGGATAGCCATGCCAACCATCTGAATATAATACAGGACCTGCTTGGAAAAACGACGGTGCATGACGCCTTCTAATAAAAGCATAATGATGTAGCCGCCATCTAACAGCGGTACGGGAAGCAGATTGAGGATCCCCAGGTTAATACTGAGGAACGCTGTAAACATGAGCAGATTGGCAAACCCTACCGAAGCAACCTGTCCGGCCAACTGGGCAATGCCGATAGGCCCTGCTAAATCAGCATGCTGCGTACCTACGATCATGTCATAGATACCGACAATCATGAGTTTGCAAATTTCACCGGTCCGTTTGACCGACAACCACGCCGATTCAAAGAAGCCATGAGACTGGTATGTCATTTGCGGCGTAACACCAAGCATCGCCCGCCCGGACTGATTATCTACCTGCGGAATCATATCTAAATTCATATCATTGCCAGCACGGTTCACGACGATGGTAACAACGTCACCCCGGTGGGCTTCTACGGCTTTCGATATATCATTCCATGTGGATATTTCCGTACCCCCGATAGAAACGATCCGGTCCCCTTCCTGCATATCTGCTTTGGCTGCTGCTGAATCAGCAATCGTCGTGCCTACGACAGGTTCATTAGAAACGGAAACAGTCCCCACCGTAGCCATAAGGCCCCAGATAATAATGATTGCCAGGACAAAATTCATAAACGCGCCGGCAGCAATGACCAACAACCGGGAGCGAATCGGTTTATTCAGGAAAGACCGTTCATCCAACGGTTCTTCTTCCGTCATTCCGGCAATACGGTTAAATCCGCCTAAAGGTACTGCCCGTAATGTATATAATGTTTCACCACGGCGATATCCACAGACTTTCGGGCCAAACCCAATGGCAAATTCATCTACCCGCATGCCGGTCATCTTAGCCGTAATGAAATGACCAAATTCATGGATAAATACGATAAGACTGAAGACGAATATCGTCGCTAAAATGGTAATTCCCAACAGAAAACCACCCTCCTAAATCAAAGATACAGCACACCGCCGTGCCCAGGCATCTGCATCGCAAATAGAATCTAACGTAATATCATGGCACACTGCATGCCGTTCCATGACGGTACGAACGATATCGAAAATACGGACGAAAGAAATCTCGCCACGTAAAAAAGCATACACGGCTTCCTCATTTGCCCCATTCAGGACACAGGGCATCGTACCGCCCTGGCGGCCGGCTTCATACGCCAGCGGCAACGAAGGAAATTTGGTATCATCCGGCGCAAAAAATTCGATACGGGCCAGCTTGGCCCAATCGATCCGTTTCGCACCGCTGACATGTTTCCGCTGCGGATACGTAAACGCATACTGGATAGGCAAACGCATATCCGGCATCCCCAACTGGGCCAACACGGAGCCATCAATAAACTGAACCATGGAATGGATGATGCTCTGCGGCTGGATCACTACATCGATCCGGTCAAAGGGCATGTGGAACAGCCAATGGGCTTCAATCACTTCCAGCCCCTTATTAAACATCGTCGCCGAATCGATCGTAATTTTCCCGCCCATATTCCAAGTCGGATGTTTCAAACACTGTTCCACCGTGATGTGGGGGAAATCAGCAAGGGGACGATGAAAATGAGGGCCACCGGAAGCCGTAATAATCAGTTTTTCCACTTCGTCCGGAGCACGCCCCTGAAGGCACTGAAAAACAGCTCCATGTTCGCTGTCAACAGGCAAAATACGGACATGATGCTTCTTCGCTTCCGCCATCACCAGTTCACCGGCAGCAACCAGTGTTTCTTTATTGGCCAAGGCAATATCCAGTCCCCGCTCAATCGCGTGCAGGGTAGGCACAATGCCAGCTGCCCCGACGAGAGACGTGAGGACCATCTCGGCATCGGCTTCATCAATCAGTTTCAACAAACCTTCTGCACCATCAAAAACAGTGCACTGATTCCCTATTTCAGCCCGCAGCTTAGCTGCACTATCCTTTTCTACGATACAGGCAAATTTTAAACGGTATGCCCGTATCTGTTCCGCTACCTGCTGCCAATGAGATTTCGCAGCTACCGCCACGACCGAAAAAGCATCAGGGTGCGCATGGATCACATCTAAGGCCTGCGTGCCAATAGAACCGGTACTACCCAGGATAATTATTCTTTTCATATTTCATCCTCCTGTCATTCTCAAGAAAGAAGCAAGAGAAAAAGATACATGGCCGGAGCCGCAAAAAGAAGGCTGTCAAAGCGGTCTAAAATACCGCCATGGCCGGGAATAATATTGCCGGAATCCTTAATCTGGCAGGTCCGCTTCAATATGGATTCGACCAAATCACCGAGAGGCGCCATAATACCGATAATAACACCGATGGCTATGGCTGCCAGGATAGAATACTTAAAAATCAGGGAAAAGATAAGGGCCGTCAGCACTGTTCCAATAAATCCACCCCAGGCACCTTCCCGTGTTTTTCCCGGACTGATTTCCGGACAAAGTTTTACTTTCCCCATCAATTTTCCAACTGCAAAGGCAAAGGTATCACTAGCCCAGGTTGAAAATATTAATAAGAAAACAAAAAATTGTGCCGGTTCCAACATAACCTTCGAAAACGAGTTCGTAAAAAAGCTGGCCAATATGCCGGTTCGTAAAGCCAGCATGGCCAGGAACCCGCCGCTGATATAGACTAATCCATATAGCGTATACGCACTGTCCAACGGTTTGATCTTACCATGAAAGATGACGATTCGAAGAAGCAGCCAGGCCATCATCAATGCTGAAAAGAACAGCATCAGCCGCGGGCTGCCAAACCAATAGGCCGCAAAAAAAGCGATGAACCATACAGCGCCCGTCCGGTCCGCTATATCCGCTTTGAGTTTGCTGAACATATTGGTATATTCATACCAGCCGATGAGGGCCAGCAAGACCATCATGATAAAAAACAGCCAATTTCCTTCATATATGACAAAAATCGTAAAGGCACCGCCCACGATACCCGTAATGATTCGCTGTGCTAACATTGTGTCCATACCTTCCTTATTTTAATCCGCCAAAGCGACGTTCCCTTCCCTGAAACGAAAGGATAGCGTCAACTAACGTGTCTTTTGTGAAATCCGGCCAGCATATATCCGTAAACCAAAATTCTGCATACGCCATTTGCCATAAGAGGAAATTACTGACCCTCTTATCCGCACCGGGACGAATCAGGAGATCTACATCATTTTCCGGATTCGTATACAGATACTTAGACACGGCATCGACATCAATATCAGATGCGGTCATCCTGCCGGATTCTACATCTTCAGCCAAACGCCGCATAGCCTGTGTCAATTCCAAACGGCCGCCATAATTGACCGCTACATTGAGAATAAGGCCGGTATTATCAGCCATGTCCGCTTCTGCTTCCCTGAATTCTTGCTGCAGATTTGGCTGCAGACGGCTTAAATCCCCGATAAAATGAAGTTTTACATTATGTTCGTTCAATTCCAGGAGATTCGTCCCCAGGTATTCTTCCATCAGCTTCATAATATAGGATACTTCATCTACAGGTCGTTTCCAATTTTCCGTCGAAAATGCGTAAACTGTCAACACCTTGATACCCAGTTCACCGGCAGCAATGACGACCCGCTTCAATGTATTGGCGCCGGCATGGTGACCATAGGCCCGGGGCATGCCTTTTCGTTTCGCCCAGCGGCCATTGCCGTCCATGATGATGGCAACGTGACGAGGTATATTATTCATATCCAAAAGATCCGTCAACGGCGTCTCTTCTTTTTTTCTCCGGAAAATTCGATTGATCATGTTACCTTTCTCCATCCTTCAGCACGTGTGCCACAGTCTCACTCAGTTGAAGCGTGTAATTAGCCAAAAGATGGACAGCCCCGCCTTCCTCTCTGGCTCGAACAACATAAGACCGTTCCGGATCGCATTTAAAAAAATGGCTCCGCGACATGGTGCGTTCTACAACATACGGGATATTTTCCCCCTGTAATACAGATATGGCATACCGTAACGGCATGCCAATAAAAATCCGTATATCCATCATACTTCCATGACTTCTTTTTCTTTTTTTGCTTTGATTTCATCAACCGCTTTGATTTTTTTATCAGTCAGTTTCTGGATATTTTCCTGTGCTTCTTTGCTGTCATCTTCCGTGATTTCTTTCTTTTTTTCCATCTTCTTGATAGCTTCATTTACATCACGGCGGATATTACGAATGGCAACTTTTGCTTCTTCAGCATCTTTGCCGACCTTTTTACTCAATTCCTTACGCCGTTCTTCTGTCAGCTGCGGGATTTCCAGACGGAGCATGGTGCCATCATTATTCGGATTCAAACCTAAATCCGATTTCAAGATAGCTTTTTCGATAATAGCAAGCATTTTGCGTTCCCAAGGTACTATCGTAATGAGCCGCGGTTCCGGTGCCGATACGTTCGCAACCTGTTTAACCGGTGTCGGTGTGCCATAATAATCAACACTAATGCGATCCAATAAGGTGGTACTCGCACGGCCTGTACGGATAGAAGCAAGATCCTTCTTTAATGATTCAATCGTCTTATCCATCTTTGCTTCATGTTGGTCTAATAATGTTTCTACGTCCATACAATCACTTCCTTCTCATAAAATTATCCTATGATTATATCATACAGCGTTTACGCTTCTTTGTCGACTATGGTTCCCAAATCTTTTCCGCTGGCAACTGCAACAATATTCCCCGGAATATCAATATTGAATACCACGATAGGAATATGGTTATTCATACATAACGTCGTTGCCGTAGCATCCATGACTTTCAAATCTTTATTGATGACATCAAGATACGAAAGGCGTTTGAATTTTTTAGCATTCGGATTTAATTTCGGATCGCTGTCATACACACCATCGACACCGTTTTTAGCCATCAAAATGGCATCTGCTTCAATTTCCGCAGCACGCAGAGCGGATGTCGTATCCGTGGAAAAGTAAGGATTCCCCGTACCTGCGCCAAAAATGACGACACGGCCTTTTTCAAGATGGCGGATAGCTCGGCGCCGTATATACGGTTCAGCTACCTGCTGCATATTAATCGCCGTTTGTACCCGGGTGCAGACACCGTTCTTTTCCATAGCATCCTGCAACGCCAGGGCATTCATCACCGTTGCCAGCATCCCCATATAATCTGCGGATACACGGTCCATTCCCTTGGCACTGCCGGACAACCCGCGCCAAATATTACCGCCGCCGCAGACAATCGCAACCTGAATTCCCATTTTATTGACTTCTACAATCTGTTTGGCAATATTTTCCACGGTATTTGTATCAATGCCATATCCCTGGTCGCCTGCCAACGCTTCACCGCTCAATTTTAAAACGATACGATTGTATTTTTTCATCTCTATCCGTGCCTCCTGTGTAATAGTTACTCTCAAATTAGAAAATAAGCGAACACAAAATAGGTGTTCGCTTACGAATCTTATTTAGCTTGTGCCATTACTTCAGAAACAAAGTCATCATTCCGTTTTTGCAGGCCTTCGCCTAATTCATAGCGGGTATAGCGGCGAATATCGATTTTTTCACCAATCTTCGCAATGTTTTCATTAATGACCTGCTGGATATTTTTATCAGAATCTTTGATAAATTCCTGGTCGAGCAAGCAATTTTCTTTGTAATATTTTTCCAAACGGCCAATCGTCATTTTTTCAACGATTTTTTCCGGTTTGCCTTCGTTCAACGCCTGCTGGCGAAGAACTTCTTTTTCATGTTCAAGAGCAGCGGCAGGAACTTCTTCCCGGTTCAAATATTTCGGATTTGCTGCAGCGATCTGCATGGCGATATCTTTGCAGAGATTCTTGAAGTTATCTGTCTGTGCTACGAAGTCAGTTTCGCAATTGACTTCAACGAGAACACCAATACGGCCATTGCCATGGATATAAGAATAAACTAAACCTTCTGCAGCGATACGGCCTGCTTTTTTAGCAGCAGCAGCCAAGCCCTGTTCGCGAAGGAAATCAACTGCTTTATCCATATCCCCGTTTGTTTCTTTCAATGCTTTTTTGCAATCCATCATACCGGCACCGGTTTTTGTCCGTAATTCTTTTACCATGCTTGCTGTAATAGCCATGAATATACCTCCCAAAAATATATAATCTATCTAATCTACAGTTTTAATAAAGGTAAGAAGCGCAATACTCCTTACCTTTACATAATAGTCCATTGAAATTATCAATCTGTTACGACCAATTACTATTATTCGGCAGCTTCTTCCGTAGCTTCCGCTGTTTCTTCTGTCTGTTCACCCTGGTTGCCTTCGAGAACGGCATCAGCGATTTTGCCAGTCAACAGTTTAACGGCGCGGATAGCATCATCATTAGCCGGAATCGGATAATCGATTACATCCGGATCGCAGTTCGTATCAACCGTTGCGATAATAGGAATATTCAATTTGCGTGCTTCAGCAACAGCAATTTCTTCTTTTTTAGGATCAATGATAAAAATAGCATCCGGCAGCTTCTTCATATCTTTGATGCCGCCCAGGTTTTTCTGCAATTTTTCCATTTCATGTTTAAGAAGGGTAACTTCTTTTTTCGGCAATACGTCGAAAGTGCCGTCTTCCTGCTGTTTTTCCAAGGTTTTCAGGCGTCTTACGCGTTTAGCGATTGTCTGGAAATTCGTCATCATGCCGCCGAGCCAACGTTCGTTTACATAGAACATGTTGCAACGTTCAGCTTCATTTTTGATGGATTCCTGAGCCTGTTTCTTCGTGCCGACAAAAAGGACTTTGCCGCCATCGGTGGCCAAATCACGAACGAAATTGTATGCTTCGTCCATCTTTTTTACGGTTTTCTGAAGGTCGATAATGTAAATACCATTGCGTTCCGTAAAAATATAACGGGACATTTTAGGGTTCCAACGACGGGTCTGATGACCGAAATGAACGCCTGCTTCCAATAATTGTTTCATAGATACTACTGCCATAATATGATTCCTCCTGTTTTTTCCTCCGCGTGTTCCACCCCGCCATACCGATGAACCGGAACAGATACGGGCCTAACCACGCGTGTGTATTTAGAACATTGGTATTATACCATATGTTGGGCTTCCTTACAAGTGTATTTTGTCGTTTAAGCCCTTGTCTATAGGGAATTACATGAAATTTAATTTTTATGTATCCGGTTCACCCGTATCCATTTCTTTGGCAACACTGATTTTTGCCAGTTCTCCTGCTGCATTAATGACGTTGACAAACGCCGGCGGAATTTCTTTTGCTTTCAAAGACTGCCCGATCAGCCGTCCCAGGATAACGCCCTTGTTGCTGTATAACCAGGAAAAATAATAGATGTACTGAGCCTCTGCATTCCGATTGTTGACATGCCACAGCATACGCGGCGGATAATCATGGAAGTTGACATCCAGCTTGCGGCATGCCCGTTTAATCATATCCGAAGTTGCCCGGGCATGTTCCCCGTTCGCTGTATTGATAATACGGTCCAAATCGCGTCGTTTCCCTTCATCGATCATCGTTTTGGCCAAATCCATTTCAAAACAGATTTCATCGGTAAAATAGGTTCTCTTTTCGCCCATCCGGCTGCCCTTGACATCGGCATCGTATAAGGCAACGGTCGGTATCTTAAAATATTCCAACAGTTTCTTTATCTTGGAAATAGAACTTTCACCGCGGGCATTGATCAGACAAATCCCATAGTAATCAAATGGCAGGCCCAGGGTCATGCCAAACAGGCGAAAACAGCCATATTCTGTTTCTCCTTCCACGATCAGGACACTCCGTGAATACAGTGCTTCTTTTACTTCCGGGAAATGCATGATCAAATGCTTTTCGATTTCTTCGCTAAAATGGAGCTGCGCCCCACAGGCCGCTTTGACGCAGCCGTCATCATTACGATACAGCCGTACAATATTACGGTAATCATCGACAAGGGAATCCGTGGAATGGGTAACGACGAATATTTGTCCCCGCAATCCATCGATTTGAAACAAGTCTTTCAATAGTTCACAGAACCGGGGATCCTTATTATTCAACAACTGCTTGTAATAATCGAGGACCGAGCGCTGCATGTACGGATGAAGATGTATTTCCGGTTCATCAATGGCTACGATAAGCGGCAGGAAGCGGCGTCCCTTGCAATCGACGATAATATTATGTTCCAGGGGTACGGCCCGGCTCTTGGTCATCATATAAATCTGTGTGATGATCCGCATCGCCACCAGCGAAATAAATTTGATATTATCAGCCCGCGGCCGATCCTGGCGGCTTAATAATTTAGATAACAGCAAAATATCGATGTAATAGGACGAATCGAAATTCCCTACCCGTGTTTCATGAAGGATAAACGCCTTGGTTTCTGGCATGAAGTCACCGGAATGGGATTGTCCCCATTGAGATAACATGTGCTCTAATTCCCTAAACACCCGCGACGGTATCTGTTCTTCTTCTCTGACTGTAGAAGAATAGGAGACCAACCGGATCCGCCGGATCATGGACAACGGCATTTTCTCGCCTGTTTCATCATCATACAGAGACGGGTACACGTCTTCCACCCGTTTTTCCATACGAATGCGAACGGACGTACGATGTTCTTCCGGCAAATCGGAAAAATATTCTTTTTCACTATATAAAAGTTGTAAATCAATCGTCACGATGATTGGTTTATCCGGATTGGCGTAATCATCCTCTAAAATACCGAATCCTTTACTCAGGAGAGACAGCAGACGCAAGAGACCGCTTTTACCGATAGCATTTTCACCTACGAGATAATTGGCTTTCTCATGGAACGTCATTTCTACATCTTTAAAATTACGATAATTTTGAATCCTCATATATTGTATATACACATAATCACCGCCTTGTGTTCAACTGCGGCGTTGTCCTGTGACCGCCGGTTACGTTGCTCTATACTGTTATATTCGACAAAAAAAATGCTCTCCCTCTAATGGGCAGAGCATTTTCTACATTTAATCCTATTTATTTTTTGTCGTCAAAAATTGTTCGGCCAACACAGCTTCTTCCTCATAGGTCAGCGGATGTCCGGCAATCCCTTCTTTGGTCGCCTGGGCGGCTACCGAAGCAGCCACGGCAATGGTGACCCGGTGATCAAAGGCATCCGGCAGGATATAATCTGCCCGCAGCCCATCCTGCTGTGCTACCGACGCCAGTGCTTTCGCCGCAACGATTTTCATACCTTCGCTGATATCCGACGCATGGCAGTCAATGGCACCGCGGAAAATACCGGGGAACACTAATACGTTATTGACCTGATTAGGAAAGTCACTGCGTCCGGAACCGACAACAGCCGCACCGGCTTCTTTCGCTTCCTGCGGATAGATTTCCGGGATTGGATTCGCCATCGCAAAAACGATATTTTTATCCGCCATGGCAGCAATCATTTCTTCAGAAACAAGGCCTCCCCGGGATACACCGATGAATACGTCTTTCCCGACAAGGATATGTGCTAAATCTCCTTGTTCATGATTCCTGTTCGTTTTTTTAGCCATAACAGCCTGGGCACTGTTCAAGGAAGGATTCCCTTCACAGACAGCCCCCTGAACGTCACATAAGGTAATATTTTCGAACCCGTATTCCAACAGCAGATTGGCTATGCTCAGTCCTGCCGCACCGGCTCCGTTAATAACGACTTCAGCCGTTTTTTCTGATTTCCCCAACAGTTTCAGCGCATTGATGACTCCGGCCAAAACGATGATGGCCGTACCATGCTGATCATCATGAAATACAGGTATGTCCATTGTATCCCGAAGACGCCGTTCGATTTCAAAACACCGCGGGCTGCTGATGTCTTCTAAATTAATACCCCCAAAAGACGGCCCTGTAAGCTGCACAAAACGAATGAACTCTTCCACGTCTTGTGTATCCACACATAACGGCATCGCGTTGATTCCGGCAAATTCGCTGAATAACAGGCATTTCCCTTCCATTACCGGCATGGCTGCATCCGGACCGATATTTCCCAGTCCCAGCACGGCGCTGCCATCGGTAATGACGGCAACCGAATTGCCCTTGCCTGTATAGGTATACGCCAATCTTTTATCAGCAGCTATTTTTAAACATGGCGCCGCTACTCCCGGCGTATACAAAATTGAAAGTGCTTCTTTTGAATCTGCTGGCACCTTGCTGTGCACGGTCAGTTTCCCCTTTAACTGCGCATGCAGCTGTAACGCTTCTTCAGAAATATCATGTTCTCCTGTCAAAACGCATCCCCTCCTAAGATATGTTAACGTGTATATTGCTTGCACAAAGCGGATAACCACTTGGCAAGATTAAATTGTAGCATACCTTCGTCCATTTGCCAATGCCAATTCCCCGTTGCCGTACCGGGCGTATTCATACGGCAGGAGCCCGGCAGGCTGAGAATATCCTGCATCGGGATGATGACCGTCTGGGCACGGCGGCTGTATACATACATGATCAGTGCCTTGACCACATCTGCCGGTGCCGTATCTTCCGGGAGATCCAGCATCTGACAAATCTGCAGCCGTTTGGCATCATCCAGTTCATCTGTATACCATCCCAGCGTCGTATTATTATCATGCGTCCCTGTATAGGCAATGCAGCAGGGTTCCGTATCAAAGCTGTATACCCCATCGTTCCATTCTTTCATATGGAAGTGAAGGACCCGCATGCCCGGTAATTTCAAAGCCTGTTTGAGTTCGCATACTTCGTCGGTAATCACACCCAGATCTTCGGCAACCAGAGGAATATTTCCTAACTTACGATACACGGCCCGTAATAAATCCAACCCCGGTCCTTTTTTCCAAACGCCTTCCCGGGCCGTCTTAGCCGTCGCCGGGACGGACCAATACGATTCCAGACCGCGAAAATGATCGATGCGGATTTCATCCACGGTATCTGCCATGGCTTTCAGGCGTTGTACCCACCAATCATAGCCGTCTTTCGCCATCGCATCATAATTGTAAAGCGGATTTCCCCAAAGCTGGCCATCCTCACTGAAATAATCAGGCGGCACCCCCGCCACATTCACGGAATTCCCGTCGGCATCCAAATCAAACAAATCCTGATGAGCCCAGCAGTCGGCACTGTTATGAGCGACGAACATGGGCAGATCCCCTAAGATAGAAATACCGCTTTTCTTGGCATAGCCATGGATTTCCTGCCATTGTAAATGGAAAATATATTGCAGGAATTTATAATGGGAAACCGTATCCGCCAATGCCTTGGCATACTGCTGCACTGCGCCGCCTTCATGATTACGTATATCCGCAGGCCATTCCGTCCAGGAATATTCATGATAAAAATCACTGACAGCGCGAAATAGCGCATAATCCTCAAGCCAATATTCATTGGCCTTACAAAAAGCGTCAAACGATTTCCACGAAAATTTAAAGGTCGTATGATGGGATAATTTCCATAATACATCGCTTTTGGCCTTCCAGGCTTTGTCCCAATCCGATATCCCAGCTACTGCCGTATGATACGCTTCCAGTTCTTCGGCAGACAGCCAGCCCCAACGGGCTAAGACATCCAGGGATATGAGGCGTTCATTGCCGGCGAAAGCCGACCGGGCTAAATACGGTGAATCCCCCGTGAGCGGTGGCGTAAGAGGCAGGATTTGCCAGACACTTTGCCCTGCCGTCTTGAGAAAATCGATAAACCGAAATGCAGCCGGGCCAAAATCCCCATTACCGCCTTTAGAGGGCAGCGATGTCGGATGTAGAATGATACCGGCACGTTTTCGTCCGCTGCCTTCTTTGCCTTTCAGTATCACCATACTGAGAGGCGGCAGGGTCAGCGTAAACCGGCTGTTCACCGTATGTACCGGGGCCATGCGGGGTTCTAACGCATTATATAAATCACCATAGGCCAACCCATCGGTATAAATACTGATGGTCCGAAGAGAGGTTGTATTGCAGTTCATGGCTATGATGAACAACCCATCCTTCGCCGCCTTGCCAAACACGTTACAGCCGCCTTCAATGGTACGGGCATAGGCAAAAACATCCCGGTCGGCATATAAAGAAATAAATCGTCCGGTCCGCAATACATCGTACATGCTGCGCAACTTGGTCAGCTTCTTCGTATATGCAAGCAATTCCTGATCTTCGTGTCCCCACGGATAGGTCCGCCGGTTATCCGGATCCTTCCCGCCGGTTTGACCTGCTTCGTCACCATAATAAATACAAGGGGCCCCCGGCATCGTCATTTGCCAGGCCATCAATATCTTTACCCTTTTTTTGGCAATTTCTGCTGCTGATTCATTATTTGTGCTGTCACAGTTCATATATGTCAAAATGCGTTCGATGTCATGACTGCTGATGAGATTCAGCATGGCATACCAATTTTCTTTCGGATAATTTTCAATCAGCCTTGTCAGTTCCCCATTCATCCGCCGCGCATCTTTTTCGCCTTTGACAAAGTCAACGGCAAGGGCACGCAACGCATAATTCATGGCGCTGTCAATATCATATCCGCACAAGTATTCCCGTTGTTCACTATAGCTTATCTTATTCGATGCGTCTTCCCATACTTCACCAATGAGGACAGCATCCGGATTTTCTTCTTTCAGCGTTTTATAAAATGCCCGTAAAAAGGGCACCGGCAATTCATCGATTACATCCAGGCGCCAGCCACTGATTCCCTGACGCATCCAATATTTCAAGACGCTGTCATCATTACGGATGATAAAATCCATATAAGACGGCGTGGTTTCTTCTACATCGGGCAAATCCATGACGCCCCACCAGGATTCATAATTGTCGGGATATTTTTTAAACCGATACCATTCGTAATACGGTGAATCTTTCGACTGATATGCTCCCAAATTATCATAATTGCCAAACCGGTTAAAATAAATGCTGTCTGCACCGGTATGGCTGAAAACACCATCGAGGATGATGCGGATGCCTTTTTTTTTGGCAGCCTGGCAAAAATCAGCAAATTCTTCATTTGTTCCCAGCATGGAATCGATACGGTGATAATCCGCCGTATCATAATGATGGTTGCTGCGGCTTTCAAAAACAGGATTTAAATAAATAACGGTAACGCCCAATTCTTTTAAATAGGGCAGTTTTTCCCGTATCCCGGCAATATTACCACCATAAAAGTCATAATATTGGATATCGCCGCTATCTGAATTCTTGCAATAATACGGTACGTCATTCCAATCACTATGAATGACCGCACTTTTCTTTCCCCAAAGACTGCCCTGTGTATCCTTACCATGACAAAAACGGTCCGGAAAAATTTGATATACAATCGCATTCTTAAACCAGTCCGGCGTCTTGGAATTCTTATCATATACCGTAATCTGAAATGCCGGAGGCACTTCCGCTGACAAGGCTCCCTTGCCGCCCAGATGCTCAATATTATTCCCATAATAAATAGTATTGCCATCTTTCTGAACAATAAAATAGTACCATAACAGGCAGCCTTCATCGGGCATAGTAATGACGGCTTTGAATGCATTGCCATCCCATTCCATCGATATAAAGTGCTCTCCTTCATTGCTTCGCCAAAGGCGTACCATCGCCTGACATTTCGGACCTGCAGCACTGGCTGCCCCTAACCGCAGGATAACCTGACTGCCGGAAGGAACTGCCCCAAAAACAGAACGGGAATAAAATTCATGAGAATTATGGTATAGGCCTAAATCCATTGATTTCTCCTTTTCAAAAGAATCACCCCGCCGCAGTAAAAAAAAGCTGGGCGGGGCATTTATACGGACGTATGTATGGATAGCTTATTCTTCACCAAGGACTTTCTTATACAGATCAATGTATGCGTTAGCGGAACGTTTCCATCCATAATCGCTTTCCATGGCATTGCAAACAAGTTTATCCCATAAAGCCGTATCTTCATAATAACTAAGAGCTCTCTTGGTCGTAAACAAAAGCTCATGAGCATTAAAATTCTTAAATGTCAGGCCATTACCTGCGCCCTTATATTTATCAAACGGAATGACCGTATCCTTTAACCCGCCTGTTTCGCGAACTACAGGTACAGACCCGTATTTCAAAGCGATAAGCTGACTTAAGCCACACGGTTCATATCGTGACGGCATGAGGAAAATATCTGATGCCGCATACACTTTATGTGCCAATGCTTCATTGAATAAAATATTCGCTGACACTTTAGTCGGATGACGACGGGCAAGATTACGAAGAGCATCTTCATACGCCCAGTCACCGGTTCCGACAATGACCAGCTGCACATCATCATCGACAAGTTCATCGGCAATACACGTAATCAAATCCAGTCCTTTATCTTCCACAAGACGGGATACAATGGCAATCATCGGCACACCACGGCGAACGGGCAATCCCAATTCCCGGCGCAGGTCATCTTTATCCACCCGTTTGCCGGCTTTGACATTCTTGGGTGTATACCGTGCTTTAATAAAGGAATCGGTCGCCGGGTTATAGGCATCTTCATCGAGACCGTTCAGGATGCCGGTTACCTTGTCCTGATTGGCGCGAATATACCCATCAAGGCGTTCCCCAAAATAAGGGTATGTGATTTCTCTGGCATACGTCGAGCTGACCGTCGTAATATAATCAGCATATACCATGCCGGATTTCATGTAATTAACACAACCATCACATTCAAGACTGCCATCATCAAACAATTCCTGAGGCAAGCCAATGATATCCCTCATTACCGATGGCGGATAGATGCCCTGATACTTTAAATTATGAATGGTGTAAATGACCTTCATACCCTTATAAAAATCATCATGGCAGAAATCTTCCTTCAGGAAAACCCCCAGCAAGCCCGTATGCCAATCATTACAATGAATAATATCCGGCTTAAAATCAATCTGAGGCAGCATCGCCAGGACGGCCCGGCAAAAATAGGCGAACCGTTCATCATCATCATCATACCCATAGAGACGATCCCGTTTAAAATACCATTCATTGTCAATGAAGTATACTTTGACGCCATCGGCATCGATTTCTTCTACGCCATAATACAGCTGGCGCCAGGCCAGATTGACAATACCCGTAGTGACTTCTTTCATTTTTGCTTTAGCTTTTTCGTTAATCAGGCTGTATTTAGGGATGACTAAACGGACATCCATCCCCTTTTTGGCTAATTCTTTTGGCAGTGCCCCCATAACATCTGCCAAACCGCCTGTTTTTATATATGGGACAGCTTCTGATGCTACAAATAATATACTATCCATATTTCACCCCACCCTTCACATCTATTACGATTCAGATTTAGATTTAGATTCAGTTTTCACCGGGACAATTTCTGCCGGTGCTACCGTCTTTAAATCAGACGGCGTTTTCTTAACGATTTCTTTTACAACGGCTTTCTTCTTTCTTGTCCGTGTCGTTTTGCCCGCAGCAGATTTTGCTGTTGATTTTCTCGGTCGTTTCGTTGTCTTTTTTGCAGTATGGCCCGTTTCATCCGCTTTTTTCTTCGTCGTCCGTTTCCGTCTTACTTTAGGCTTGGCTGCGGTTTCATCAGAAAGCTGTTTTTTTTTGCCATTCGCTGGCTTAATCTGTAAATAAATAGTGGCTAAAGGCGGTAAGGTCAGTTCCAACGACTGATTCATACCATGCATCGGAATATCCTGGGCCTCGAATTCACCTTCATTGAGGACGTTGGATCCACCAAATTCTTCGGCATCACTATTGAATACTTCAATATATGTACCCTTTTTAGGTACCCCGAAGCGATAGGAATGACGCACGACAGGTGTGAAATTGCAGGCAACAACCGTCATACTGTCATTGCTCTTGCCGTTGCGATAGAATACAATGACGCTGTTATCACAATCATCACAACTAATCCATGAGAATCCCGACCAATCGCAATCTTCTTCCCAGAATTCATTGTGTTCCGTATAATACTGGTTCAGTTTGCGCATGTAATCATGCATTGCCTTATGCATCGGATAATCCAACAAATGCCAGTCCAGGCTGTCGTCATATTTCCATTCGATGACCTGTGCAAAATCACAGCCCATGAACAAAAGTTTCTTGCCCGGATGCGACATCCAGTAGCCGTAAAAAGCACGCAATCCGGCAAACTTCTGCCAATAATCCCCCGGCATCTTACTCAGCAGTGAACATTTCCCATGGACAACTTCATCATGAGACAAGGGCAATATAAAGTTTTCCGAAAACGCATAACACAGTGAGAACGTAATCAGATTGTGATTATCTTTGCGGAATAATGGATCCATGGACATATACCGCAACATGTCATTCATCCATCCCATATTCCATTTATAGTTAAATCCTAAGCCGCCTACATCAACGGGCTTCGTAACCAACGGCCACGCCGACGATTCTTCCGCAATCATGAGCGCATTGGGGAATACTGCGAATACAGCGGTATTTAATTTACGAATGAATTCGATGGCTTCAAGGTTTTCCCGTCCGCCGTATTTATTGGGCTGCCAATTTCCATCGGGATGTCCATAATCCAGATACAGCATGTTGGCCACGGCATCGATACGCAGTCCGTCGATATGGAACTGTTCCAGCCAAAACAGTGCACTGGAAACGAGGAACGACTGCACTTCTGTACGGCCGTAATCGAAATTCATCGTATCCCATTCCTTGTTTTCTGCCAGCATTTCATTTCCTGATTCGTAGCACGGTTCACCGTCAAAATGACGAAGTCCATGGGCATCGCGGCAGAAATGACCAGGAACCCAGTCCAGGATGACACCGATTCCGTTGCGATGGCATAAATCAACAAGATACATGAATTCTTCCGGACTGCCATAGCGACTGGTAACGGAAAAATACCCTGTTTCCTGATATCCCCAGGACCCGTCAAACGGATATTCACAAAGAGGCATGATTTCTATATGGGTATAATGCATATCCTTTACATATTTGACTAAAAGATCTGCTGTTTCTCTATACGTCAGCATTTCACCGTCGGCATTGCGGCGCCATGAGCCGAGATGGACTTCATAGGTCAGCATGGGGTTCCGATACGAATCATATTCCGGACGGCTTTCCATCCATTTTTTATCTCGCCACGTATAATGTAATTTAGTGATACGTGAAGCCGTGTTAGGACGTACTTCGGACCAAAAAGCATAGGGATCACTTTTTAAAATCACGTCTCCCGAAGCAGTCTTGATGGCATATTTATAGATACACCCTTCTTCGAGACCCGGTATATACGTAACCCAGATGCCATTGCCATATTCGCATCGTTCCATGGGATTGGCATTTTGATCCCAATTATTGAAATCGCCTACTACACTGACTTGCTGTGCATGAGGAGCCCACACGGAAAATCGGACACAGGATTTACGGCGCAGTACCGTAAAGTGTGCGCCAAACATGCGAAAGCTGGAGTAATTAGTACCCTGATGATATAAGAAGGTACCATATTCATCGATTGCACTGAGTTTCATATTGATTATCCCCCCTGTTACTAAAATTTGACAGGTCTGATATGCCAGATATCAGATGCATATTGCTGAATCGTCCTGTCGCTGGAAAAATAGCCTGAATGGGCGATGTTAATAGCGCTGGACTTAGTCCAATCGCCGATTTTTGCATATCGTTCAGAAACTTTCTTCTGTGCTTTGCAGTACGAATCAAAATCTTTCAAAACGAAAAATTCATCATTTCGATCCAACAGTGATTCATACAGCATACTGAATGTTTCGCCGCCAAGAGAACCATCGACGAGAGCATCCATGATTTGGCGGATATTAGCATCTGAACTATACATATTCCAGGAAGAATATCCGCCGTGAGTATAGTAATTCATCACTTCATTTGCCCGCAATCCAAACAATACAAAATTATCGTCACCGACTTCACGACGAATTTCTACATTGGCACCGTCTAACGTTCCCAACGTAATCGCACCATTCATCATGAATTTCATATTCCCTGTTCCGGAGGCCTCTTTACCAGCTGTAGAAATCTGTTCGCTCACATCGGCTGCCGGGAAGACGATCTGGCCCAACGAAACATTATAATTTTCCAGGAACAAGACACGCATCTGTTTAGACACCCTGCGGTCCCGGTTAATTAACCGCGCTACCACATTGATTAACTTAATCGTCTGTTTGGCTTCCCCGTATCCGGAAGCCGCTTTACCGCCAAACAAAAATGTATGCGGTACGATCTGCATTTCCGGATTGGCTTTGAGCAAATAATATAAATGCAATACGTAAAAGATGTCGAGGAGCTGCCGTTTATACAAATGAATCCGCTTGACCTGCACATCAAAAATAGATGTGGGTGACAATTGAATATCATATTTATTTTTTACATATTGCGCCAGGATTTTTTTACGACATTGTTTTACCTTGCCTAATTGTTCTTTAAATGCCGAATCATCGGCAAATTTCTCTAAATCGAGCAGCTTCGACGGCTTCTTGCGCCAGGCATCACCAATCGTATCATCAATGAGTCCCGATAACTGGGGATTAGACTGAATCAGCCAACGGCGATGCGATACCCCATTGGTCTTATTGGAAAAACGACCGGGAAAACAGGTATAGAACTGATGTAATGTCGAATCTTTCAAAATCTGTGAATGAATCTCCGCTACCCCGTTCGTGCTATGGCTCCCCATGACCGCCAGATGTGCCATATGTACCTGGCCATCCCAAAGGACCGCTACATCACACGCTTTGGCTTCATCATCGGGATATAATTTACGTATATGACTGAGCCAGCGGTTATTAATCTCTTCAACGATAAGATAGATGCGAGGCAACAATTCTTTAAACATAGAAATAGGCCATTTTTCCATCGCTTCCGGCAGCACCGTGTGATTGGTATACGCTACCGTACGATTGGTGATTCCCCAGGCCGCTTCCCAGGATACTCCTTCTTCATCGATCAAAATACGCATCAATTCTGGAATGACAAGGGCCGGATGCGTATCATTAATGTGAATACTGACATACTGGTCTAATTTATATATGCTTTCTTTATATTTATCTTTATAATGACGGATAATACTTTGTACGCCGGCAGAAACAAAGAAATATTCCTGCATCAGCCGCAAATGACGCCCTTCTTCCGTGCTGTCATCCGGATAGAGAAAACGAGAAATCTGCTGTACGCTGTTTTTATAATGGAACGCCCGATGCCGGTCACCTAATGACAATTCCCGGTACATATCTTCCCGCGAATATTCAGCCCGCCATAACCGAAGTGTATTGACGGTATCATTATGATACCCGATGACAGGAACATCATAGGGTACGGCCCGGACAGAAGAATACTTCTCATAAATACATTCCAGCTCGCCATCTTCCGTCGGACGCATATAGGCATTGCCGCCAAAACGGACATTGACAGACTTGTCTACTTTTTTGATTTCCCACGGATACCCGTTAACCAGCCAGTTGTCCGGCAGTTCTACCTGTTGTTCATCAACGATACGCTGATTAAACAAGCCATATTGATAACGTATACTATTGCCGTTGCCCGGCATTTGCAAAGCTGCCAGAGAATCAATGAAACAAGCGGCCAATCTGCCCAGACCACCATTGCCAAGACCAGGATCCCGTTCCTGCGGAATAACATCATCTAAGTTCCAGCCCATATCCGTTAACGCATCGCGGCACACATCTTCCATATCCACGCCGATAAGATTCGACTGAAGCAATCTGCCAATTAAGAATTCGATGGAAAAATAATATACCTGCTTCGCTTTTTGTTCTACATAGGCTTCATTCGTACGAATCCAGTCGTCACTGACCAGATCACGTATCATATATGCAATCGTCTGATATACTTCGTTTAATGTCAGATCCGTTAATTCCTTTTCCCACAGGATATGAGCTTTTTCAGTAAATATTTTCTTAAACTCTTCCTTATCTTGCCATTTTTTCATTATTTTTTATACCCTCTCTTAAACAACCATATGCTTCCCAATACATAACGGATTATCTTTTGTACCCGTCAGGACTGCTTCCGGCTGAATCACCGTATTCTTATCGCAAACCACATAATCCAGATGAGCATCATCACCAATGATCGTATGCTGCATGATAATACTGTTACGGACAACCGCATTCTTACCGATATGGACCTTGCGGAATAAAATAGAATTTTCTACCCGCCCTTCAATAACACACCCGTTCGCCACGAGAGAATTACTGATATGGGCTTCTTCCATGTATTTAGCCGGAGCTTCGTCTTTAATTTTTGTGTAAATATGATGCTGTGAATCTTTTAGAAATAGATCATGCCATGTTTGGACATTAAGTAAATCCATATTGACCTGGAAATACGAATTGATGGAATCAATGCGCTTCGCATATCCCTGGTAATTATACCCGAAAATACGTAAACGGTCTACATTTCCCTTTAAAACATCGGTAATCAAATGCTTATATCCTTTGGCATAGGCCTGCCGGACACAATGCTGGAATATTTCGGCGTCGATAATAATACCACGCTGATACAAATTTTCTCCTGCTTTGACCTGCGTGCGGGAATTTATATCGGTAACACGTTCTTCGTCACTCATGGTAAGGAGATATCCTTCCCGGTCAAATTCAAATTTTTGTTTCTGATAAATCATAGTAACATCCGCATTATGGCGGCGATGGAAATGGAGAACTTCATCGTAATCAATATTCTGTACCATATTGCAGGCACTCAGTAAGACATATTTTTTATTGCCCTGTTTGATAAACAGTAAGTTTTTATAATACGCTGAGATATCGCCTTCAACCGGATGTATGATATCGACTACTTCTTCCGGCAGATAAAAGATGCCATCACCCTTCCGGGCCAGTCCCCATTCCTTACCGGAACGGATATGATCCAACACCGAACGGGATTGCGCTGATAACAGCAGCCCGACATTGACAATACCGGCATTCACCATGTTCGACAATGTAAAATCAATAATACGAAACTTGCCTCCGACCGGGATTGTGGCTAACGGACGCTGATCATTCAACTCTTTCAACGGATTAATATCGCGAAGATTAATTATACCAATCATATCATTGCTCATATCTATTCATCTCCCTTAGCAGGCTTGGCATTTTTCTCATTTCTGCCTAATACGGCAACGGAACCGTCCTTATTATGAACGACTGTCCCTTCATAAATAGTACAATGTTCGCCAATGATCGCCTTGTCTACAACGGCATTCTTCTTGACAACGGAACCCGGCATAATGACCGACTCCGTAACTTTTGCCCCTTGTTCAATAATGACGTCATAAAAGATAACCGAATTGGTAACTGTACCGAGGATTTCAGCTCCTTCAGCAATAAGAGAACTCTTAGCACTGCCTTCCGGACCGACAAAATGCGGTGGATTATTTTTATTTCCCGAATAAATGCGCCAATTCTTATCGCTCAGATCAATTGGCGGATCATCGGCGATCAAATCCATGTTAGCCTGCCATAAACTGTCAATAGTCCCGACATCCTTCCAGTATCCTTCGAACGGATATGCATACAATGGAAGTTTATCCGTTAACATAGCCGGAATGATATTTTTACCAAAATCATGTTCTGATTTTTCATCTTTCGCATCTTCAATCAAATAAGATTCAAGGACATCGCGGTTAAAAATATAAATCCCCATAGAAGCCAGATTGCTTTCCGGTTTCGCCGGCTTTTCCTGGAATTTATTGACACGCATGTTTTCATCTGCGACCATGATACCGAATCGGCTGGCTTCATCCCACGGTACGCGGATGGTCCCAATCGTAACATTAGCACCATGTTTCTTATGAAATGCCAGCATCTTAGCATAATCCATGGAGTAAATATGGTCACCGGACAAAATGAGGACGTAATCATCACCAATTAAATCGATAAAATTCATATTCTGATAAATTGCATCCGCTGTACCACGATACCAATTTGAACCACCATCATGCTGATATGGCGGCAGGACAAAGGTCCCGCCTGTATCGGAATCAAGATCCCAGGAACTGCCGTTACCTACATACCAGTTCAATTCCAACGGTTGATACTGTGTTAAAATTCCTACCGTACCAATACCCGAATGACGACAATTACTCAGCGGAAAATCGATAATACGATATTTCCCGCCAAATAACAAACCAGGCTTCGCCTGATTTTTTGTTAACACACCTAAACGGCTTCCTTTACCCCCGGCAAGTATCATTGCCAGACAATTTGATTTTCTCATATCATTGCCTCCCTGTTTAAAGAAAACCATGCACATGTATGAATTCTAAATTCGTGTTATTTATTTATAACATGGCTTTCTTTTAATCTATACTTCGCCTAACGCTTACTCTATAAATGTTATACACTAATTATACAACATTTTCATCATAAAATTAAGGGGGGGAAACGAATACATTATCCATTTTAGGAAAAATTTAATTTACAAACAAGTATTACGTTAAACTTTTTACTGTGTAAAAGTGTTTTAATATAGAAGTATCTCTTCAAAAATAATTTAAATGATTTTTATATTTTCTATATATTATTAACAAAACGTCGTATTTGAACAAGTTTTTTAAAATCATATCTTTTATATCATATTTAAATCATTTTCATCCTTACTATGGCCACTATAAAAGGGCCGCTAAGAAAAATCTCAGCGGCCCTTTTATCGTACGTATTTATATATTTGCAAAATATTTACAATTTTATTTTCTTCTTACTAAATATATTTATATATCTGTTTTTATATCTGTATTACTGAAATTTATAAGAAAAATTCATTTTTCTTTCGCGCGGTTAACACCGTACTCATTTTAAGAATAGCCGCATCCAGGACACGTTTATCTATTTTCCTCGCTTTTTGCGGACAGATATCTATGCAACGCATACAGGAAATACACTGTTCCGTATTCGTTTTTGTAAGGTTATCCGCATCGATGGCCCCTACAGGACATTCCTTCGCACAAAGGCCGCACTGATTACAGTTCTGATCCGCATCCGGTTTGAAGGGAACACCATGGTATTCCCGATAGGGTTTATTCCCGGGAATGATAACCTCTTCCATATCGTTTCCGGATATCACTTTTTTCTTGACAGCAGCAGCAAATGTTTTGATTTCTTTTTCATCTTCTATATCCGGACGCCCTGCCGCAAATTGCGTCATGATCGAATGTCTGGCAACGGCCGCTATCGCTGCGACAGGATGGAAACCGGCTTCTTTTACGGTATTGCTCAATTCGAGCAAGGTATCATCATATGCCCGGTTGCCATAAGCACAAACCAACACGGCGTTGGCCCCATTCCCCTGCATGCACTGAATACGCTTGGCCGCAACAGCAGGTACCCGGCCACCAAAAGAAGGCACGGCAATAACACAAATATCTGACGGTTTAAATTGCCAGACATGGTAGTCGCTATCCTTCGGTAACAAGGTTATTACCGTTTTGGTATCTCCTAATACAGAACTGACTATAGCCGCGATTTTCCGGGTCCCCCCGGTCGGACTAAAGGTAATTTCATACAAGCTCATATCATACGCTCCCTTCAATATCTGGCCCATATCCGGTCCTTCCTGCATACCATAAAATATATCTATAGATATTATTTTTATTTACAGCTTGTAACTATTTATACATTATCATACTTAACGATACGGCTGATTTCTACATGACTGAACGGTTATTTTACATGTTTCAGCTTATATTCTGTATTAAACATGCTGAACGAACAATATATCAGCAGTAGGATCATCAGTATCTGTAATACAAATACATCCATAGAATGCACCATCTGTACCGCCGCCAAAACCCCGATGATACCGGCAACGGATCCGATGACCGCTTTACGCGTATACTGACCCGATTCGATAAATTTATAGGCGCCGAAGCCACAGCTGATGACGTTCCCGGCCATGACGATAGGATACACCGTTTTTATGTCTACACCCAGGAGAAGCAGTACGGCTATGTTGGGTACCGTAGCTCCCATACCGATCATATTCAGGCCGCCGAAGATAAAAAATCCTGCCGCTGCCGCCATCAATCTCCACGATGATAATCCGATAGCACTACCGCTTTCGCCGCCGAGGAAGAAGAGCTTGAAGATGATCATCAATGCCGTACATCCCAAGGTGAGTCCCATGGTATACCGTATCTTATGGACATCCAGCCCCACAATAATCCGCACGCCCAGATACGCTCCTAAGCTTTGCGCCGCAATACATACGGCCAGGGTAACCGCATCGACTTCTATGGTCGCTAAAAAAGCCAGCGCCATGGCTACCATGGGAAACATGGATTCCGTAATGACAGTGCCCGGCATGATTTTGTCATCTACTTTTTTAGCGAACTTATACAGGGATACAGCTAATGCCGTGTCTGAAATGCCAAACGTAGCAAAGAACATGATGACCATAAGAGAGACAGAATAAAAAGGAATGCTCCCCTTTTCCTTCTTCATGATGTCTTTTGTCTTACGTATGTTCTTGATAACAACAAAACTATACCAAAGAATAATGACTGTGACGAGCACTTGAACTACAAGTATAATCATAAAAATACCCTTTCCTCTTCGTATTATGCCATATCTACAATACATATATTAACAAATATCATCATTCGTTTCAACATGATTTTTAAAAAAATTATTGCCGTCATACCCTGCATGTAAAAACTGCCAGCAACGGTACACTACTGGCAGTTTCTCATTTCATACGATTACATTTTTATTCATATTGTCTGACCAAATCAGCGAATTCACGTTGGTTGCCGGCATACCATTCGGCAAATGGCAGCGCTGCCTGCGTCAGTATGACATTCAATGCCGCGAAAAACGGCGGAATGTTTTCTTCCGTAAGAGTACCATATTGAGTACCGATTTGTTCCTGATTCGCTGTCATATCCCCACCTGCAAAAACAGTGAACGCCGGTTTCATTTCGCCTTCTACCTTTTTAGCGGCCCCACGAAGGCCCAGGCATTTGACAAGATGCGTCGAACAGGATGACGGGCATCCGGAAACACAGATTTGTGGCAATGCATCCGTATTCACATGTTCCTTATGTAACCGTTCCACCGTATGAAGGAACATTCCCTGCGAATCACGGAGTCCCTGCTGACAAATAGCTGCGCCGATACAACACGTAGATTTTTCAAAATCATTAGCCGCCGCATCACCGTCCGTTAACGCAGCTGTTTTTTCTGCTTCCGTTCCCGTTAGATTGATGATATACAAGCTTTCATCCGGACTGAGACGAATCTCTACATCATCAAGGCCATCCAGATATTGCAATACATTCAAAAATGTATCCACATTCACCACTCCGCCTAACGGATGGTATTCTACGTAATACAAACCATCTTGTTTCTGCGGATGCACCCGATGATGCTGCGGCACCGTATGATCACCCTGCTTCTTCAGTTCGTCGACCTGAGGCAAAAAGTGCAAATCCTGTTGTTGCGCTTCTCTTAAATACTGATGAAAAGCCTTCCGGAAGCCGTCATCTCCCAAATTACTGGCGATAAAACGGGAACGGGCCCGGCCACGATTTTTATAATCGCCATACGCCATGAACATCTGCGCAAATGCATAGATATAGTAAAGGATCCGCAACGGCGGAACCTGTCGATCCAGCAATACGCCGATACGGCCGCCGGCAGCCCCAAAGCCACCGCCGCCATAGACATCAAAACAGCCGTCAGGGCGGGCTAAAAATCCTAAATCCTTGAACGTGGCATGACCTTCATTCCTTGTATTTGCAGAAAAACCGATTTTATATTTCCGCGGCAAATGTAATTTCGTAATAAGACTGATAGCAAAGCTGGCAGCCGCATCTACATAGGGAGAGATATCAAAATATTCATCCGTTTCGACACCCCGGAGCGGACTGGCCGTCACGTTACGCGGGTTATCACTGCCGCCGCCGATACAATAAATATCCTGACTCAGACATTCTTCATACAGGGACACGATATCCGCTATGGATAAACGATGGAATTGCAGCGTCTGACCGGTCGTCACATGAAGGGTCGTAACGGCATACCGGCGAATCGCATCGGCAAGGAAATGGATGTGCCGGCCATTGATGACGCCGCCGGTAAACCGCAGCCGCAGCATGCCGCTTTTTCCGCCACGTTCTGCATAACAGCCAAATTTGCCGGAAACACCTTTGAACTGACCTGCTGTCAGTTTACCCGCCGCAAATTGCTGACAGGCTTCTTCAAATACGGGAAACTGATTATAAAGTTCTTCTTTTATCGTATGGGGGATTTTGATCATAATGACAAGACTCCTTATATGTGGACTATAATTGTTGAATTTAAAATCAATACGCCCTATCAGCATATCTGCGTGAAATTCAAATCATCCGTACCGATAGATACTTACACTGCATAGGCTGCCGCTTCTTCATAGGTAAGAAGATCCACCGGAAATGGCAGGGACTGCAGGACTTCCTTCGCCAACGGCTGTGTATCCTTTGTCGTACGAACGAAACCGATTCCCGCCTTGCCGTCTAATGCCGTAACCACCCCGATGTATTCGTACGCTTCCATGATCCGCGTTACAAAGGTCATCTTTTTCGGCGCGATTTTAAAATAAACCCAATCCGTATCAAGCATTGTTTTTTACCTTCCGGCGCATCATACTGTATGGTTCTAACGGGGTATCGATATACAACCCCACCTTCATCTGCGGATGCGGTGCCGCTGTAATCGGCTGCCCTTTATCATCCATCATCTTACGGATCGTATGCCGTACCAGCCGGCCTTTCGGTTGAAGGAATTCCACTTCCTGACCGACAGCAAAGTGATTGCGCTGCTGTATCCAGGCAATCCCCTGTCCTGCATCATAGGAAAGGACCAGACCGATGAATTCATGCGTCTGCGTATTACTGGAATGACTGTATACCTGATCGGCTTCGGTCGGCCGGGACACGGAGAACCCCCGCGTATACGGGCGATGCGAAATTTTTTCTAATTCTTCCGTCCATTCCGGCAAAACGTGAAAATGTTCCGGATCCGCTTCATACGCATCTATCGCCTGCCGATAGACTTTGATGACCGTGGCAACATAATGAACGCTCTTCATGCGCCCTTCTATTTTCAAGCTGTTCAACCCGGCTCCGTATAAATCCGGCAAATACGGCAACAGACATAAGTCCTTGGAATTGAAAATATACGTTCCCCGTTCATCTTCTACAACGGGGAAATACTGGCCCGGCCGTTTTTCTTCGACGACGTTATACTTAAAACGGCAGCACTGCACGCATTGCCCCCGATTGGAATCACGGTTCTGAGTAAAATAATTGCTCAGGAGGCAGCGGCCTGAATAAGAAATACACATCGCACCATGGACAAATCCTTCTAACTCCACGGGTACCGTATCATGGATTTTTTTTACATCCTGCAAGCTCACTTCTCGAGCCATTACGACCCGCTTTGCACCCTGGTCATACCAAAATTTGGCAGCAGCCCAGTTCGTAACATTAGCCTGTGTCGATATATGAATCGGCAGCTCCGGTACGAGCTGCCGTGCCAGGCTGAAAATGCCCGGATCGGCAATAAGGATTGCATCCACATGGATTCGTGACAAAAATTTCAAATAGTCCGGCAATCCTTCCAGGTCCGCATTATGAGGGAAAATATTGACCGTTACATGGACCCGTTTATTCAATCCATGTGCATATTGCACAGCTTCTTCCATTTCTTCACGAGAAAAATTATCACTGAAGGCCCGCAATCCAAAAGATTTGCCGCCCAGATATACTGCATCAGCACCATATAAAAAGGCCAGTTTTAATTTATCCATATTGCCGGCTGGAGCTAACAATTCCATTTTTTGCATTACAATTCTATCCTTTCCATCGGGACACGGTCATGCCGTCCCCGTTCTCAAAACAAACTGTATCAAAATGCCTGTCATCCTGGATCATGTCGATGAATTCCCGTAACCGCATGATTGCCGTACGATGCTTATGCGGCACATGTCCTTTAATAAACATCATATCATGATAGCGGATATTATCTGCCACGATCAAGGCTCCTGGCACCAATTTAGGCATGATTTTTTGCAGCTGTCCCGGATACTGCCCTTTCGGGCCATCCATGAACACAAAATCCCAGGGACCGTCCAAGGTATCCAGCAAGGCTGCGGCGTCGCCCTGCATGATGGTAATACGATTGCCATAGGCTGAACGATTTATAAAAGACCGCGCTAAATCGACCCGTTCACTCTCTATCTCCAAGGTTGTAATCGTTCCTCCCGGAGACAAGAACGGTGCTATCTGCAAGGTCGAATAGCCAATACATGTGCCGATTTCCAACACTCGTTTCGGCCGGGCCTGCCGCAATAAATCCTGGAACAAAGGTACTTCGGCATCCCGTAACACAGGCAATCCCCGTTCGGCAGCGAATTGCTTTATTTCGTTCAATATATCGGTCATGGCATATATTCCTGTACATTCTTCATATGTTCTTCATACGTAACTGCGAAATAATTATGTCCCTGCGCATCGGCCACAAAATAAAGATACGGTGTCTGCGGTGCGTCAATCACAGCATTCATGCTGTCCATGCCTGGATTGCCAATAGGTCCTGCCGGCAGTCCTTCCTGCACATACGTATTATACGGAGAATCATACTGCGTTTCAGAAAGGCTGTACGCGGCCTTATGAGAACCCATGGCATAGGAAATACTGGCATCGGACTGCAGCTTCATATGGGTTTGCAGGCGGTTCAGGAATACGGATGCAATGACCGGCCGGTCTTTTTCATATTTAGCTTCCTTTTCTACAATAGAAGCCAGGGTCACAAATTGATAAATGGACATATTGCGGTCAGCAATCCCGTCCTTCATATCTGAAGTCAGATGTTCATCAAAATTTTTCAGCATCATCTGGACCACATCTTCCGCCGTCATATCCTTCGTAATAAAATAGGTGTCGGGAAACAAAAAACCTTCTGTGACAAACGTCACCTTTTTATTGCCGTTCATGTACGGATACAACAGGGAGGCATCATTAGCCGCGGCCAAAAAATCACTTTCACTGATGGTCCCGCCGGCAGCAACCGCCTTGGCAACCTGCCGCACCGTATAGCCTTCCGGAATGACCAGGCGGGCGGCTTCTGATTTACCGCTTATCATCTTATCTAAGATATCCCGGACACTCATCGTCGTATCAATGATATACTCGCCCTGCTTGATTTCACTGGCATCTCCGGTCGCTGTAGCCACGGCGCGGAACCACAATGTACTGGAAATAAATCCCTTATCATACAACGTCTGGGCTACTTCCGAGGCTGTCATATCTTCTTTGACATGAAGATAGCCGCTCTTGTGGGTCAGCAACGGATTGGGTGCATAATACCCCGCAAAAATCAGTACAACAAGGAAAAAGACAGCCCCTATGACCGAGCCTGCCAAAATTTTTGTTTTACTGGTTTCGACAAAATCATCATGCACTTTTTTTTCTTCATCGTGTACCATTTCTTCTATTTTGTTTTCTGTTTTTTGCCATTTTGATTTCATATCCATGTAAGTATTATACCGTATCCTGCCTTCCTTGACAACGATAGACAAATTTCATTCCATCCGGATATAAATAGAAGCAGCCCGTATTCACAGACCGCTTCTATTTTCCGTATTTATTATATTTTAGTAAAGATGATTCATATACCTGATTAGGTCCTTATTGTGCATCCTGCTGCGGCTGACACTGTCCGTCTTTAGGCGGCTGGCCTTGCGGGCGCATAAGTTCCATGATTTCTTTCACACGAGACTGGCTGATGCCGGTACCATTGGCAACGTCCTGACACATTTCATCCGGAGACTTACGTTGCTGTTCTCCCGACATTTTTTCCTGACCCTGTGCAGGGCCCTTCGGATGATGATTCTTGAAATAGGTCTGCAAGGATGTCGCTTCAGCCTGTGTTATCTTACCATTTTGAACAAGCTGCTGCATCTGTTGTCCCCGCTGTCCCTGATGATGACGCGGACCGCCTTGGAACGTTAAGATATCTTTTAACGTATTTTCTGATATTCCTGTCTTGCCAGGCAAATTCTTCATGAATTTTTCATGATTCTTTTGTTCCGTATTATGTTGGTCTTTTAAGGCCGCCTGCAACTTATCGGCTTGTTCGTTGGTGATTTTTCCATCATTCACATATTGTTGGATGCGATTTTTCAGATTGCCCTGCGGCGGCGGCATCTTCCTCATTTGCTGTGATGCGCTTGTTGTACTATCGGGCACACTGCTGTCGGCCGCAAAAGAGAATGCATACGGCGCGACGATCAGCATCGCTGCCGCAGCTCCCGTCAGGGTAATCGCTGCTAATTTTCTGCGTAAAGATGTATCAAATTGTGTGTTTTTCATCATGATCATCCTTTCCCATCAATTTGCATGTACTTCCTGTTTACCAAGGCTGATTATTCTGGTTGTTCTGGTTGTTATCCTGGTTGTTGTCCTGGGGCATCGGCTGATTGGTATTCTGCGGATTTACTTGTTGTTTGTTCTGGGGTTTCTTTTTATTCTGGTTATTCCAGGAATTCGTATTATTCTTGTTTTCCTGTTTCGTCATTTTTTGAGCATCTTTCTTAGCCTTTTTTTCAGCGGCTTTTTTTGCTTTCTTTTCCTGGCTGCTCATTTTAGGAGCGTTTTTCATTTGATTTTCATTTTGATTGCTCCAACGGTTCTGGTCGTTCTGATTTTTAGTATTCTGAATGTTTTTATCATTCTGGTTCTGCCGGTTGTTCTGCCAGTTATTCTGCTGGTTATTTTGCTGATTATTCTGCTGATTATTCTGCTGGTTGTTCTGTTGGTTATTCTGTTGCATCCATGCTGCAGGCTGCCCCGGTTGTTGTGTATTGTCATTCGCACTTGCCATGCCATACGGTGCTGCAACGACGACAGCAGCCATCAGGCCCGCCAAAATAGTAGTCGTAATTTTTTTGTGTAATTTAGTATTCATCGTCATGATGATCAACTCCTTCTTAAAGATTGAACCAAGTATACAATATGAATGTCACAACTCAAGTACGTTGGCGTTACAAAATGAAAAATTTCACTTGTATTAGTTGTGACAATCATACTCACTGACGCCCTCCTGAGTGCATACAAAAACAGCAGCCCGCGTTGGCAGACTGCCGTTTCTACATGAACTCATATGTTTAATTTGCCGGCATCCACGTCCGGTTTTGTTGTGCCTTTTCTTCGGTACGAGCTGTCTTCTGATTCTGCTGTTCTTCTTCATAGCGGGCCTTGGCGGCCTGCTCCGCTTCGACTAACTTCTGCTTCAGCTTAGGATCTATAGGCGCATTCGGATCAGCCTTACGGGCCTTATCGGCCGCTTTTTGGGCATCCACGACCTGTGCCTGCAGCGCTTCCAATTCCTGTTCCTTCATATCCTGCCGTACCACGGCTTCCACGGGAACGGTTCCTGCCGGTTTAACCTGAACATATACTTCAAACAGGCGGTTCCAGGGGAACGAAACATTGATCGTCGATGGGTCAAGACCCAGATACGTCTGCGCATACCGCTGAAGCTGTTCCTTGGTCAGGCTCTGCAGTTCACCCATCACTGTCGGATAATACCGTTTTACCGTACCGGCTTCCACCTTCTGCTGCATGCGATATACATAATCCCGCACGTTAGCCTGGTAGGCCCAATTATCCAGATACTGCACTGTTAACATATTCTGATGACCCTGCGGCGTCATATATTTAGATAAAACACCCTGGGCAATGCCATATCCTACGGAGTTGCTTGCCGTATTCCAGCCGTTGTACGCTGCCAGACGATACATCATTTTATCCTGATACAACCCATATACCAATGTGTTATCCGAACCATTGGAGAAGGCCATATCGACGATACTCGTCGGAATCCCTGCCTGCACGGACGTTTCGATCTGCGTCAGGAAATCCCGTGTAGATTGAAGCATAATGGGGAAATTTTCAAAATTCCCTGATTCACTCGTCGACGTCGTCAACGGGGTATTTACTGCCAACAGTAAATCCGGCTTTTCCGTTGTCGTAATGGTACCACCGATGGCTTCCACATGGGCCGCAATCGTTTTGCCTATGGCCTGGCCATCATAACTGGGCACCGTTTTTTCGCCGCCGCCAAGAGGATATATCACCGTCACCTTCGGATGATAATTATTGAAATCGTTATTTGCCCTGGTAATCAGCAGCAGCCCCAACTGATCCGCTCCCGGGAACGATCCGAAAGATGTCTTGGGAATCTCCGCTCCGGCCATTTCTAAATATTTTGATTCCAGCGAAGACTGCGTATTGACGGAATTATCATCATGGCCCAGACTGAAATAGGTGAACGTTCCTTTACGGGCGTCATCGATGAGGCGGTAATTCACTGCCATATTTTTGTGCCGTCTGTTGAACCAATCCTGAAAATATTCCATGGGCATGCGGCGCATAATCGCAAACCAATCGCTGCGTTCCTGGGGACTCAGATTTTCCCCATCCATTTTAGCCTGGAGAGACGCCAGCTGATAAATATCCGATCCTACATTCAAGTAATAATCCGGTTCTACCCCTTTGCCTCCGGCCCAGGGACTGCGCATGACCGTACTAAATACATATAGAGGAATGCTGTATTTGTTATGCAGGCTTTCCACCTTTTCCAACCGAGTCATGAGGGTATTCATGTCCAGATTATGTTTACGGGAATCCACCAGACCGCCGTAAACCAATGAATCGACAGACAAAACCATCGCATCGGCCTTATTTGCGTTCGCATCCACCCAGCTCATCAGCGCATCCGGCGAACCTTGGAAATTAGACCCTGATAAATAATGTTCCGGCGGTGTTATGATCGTATAGCCCGCACTTTCTGCCGTTCCTACCGTATACGCCAAATCCACAGGACGGTTATCCTGTGGTACGTATAAAATCGTCTTTGCCATCCCGGCCGGTCCCACACAAAGACACAGGGACATAACGGCAAAGCCAATCGCTTTCCGTAACAAGTTCAATATAACCACTCCTAATCTTACAGATTCATCATTTATATCACATTTACTTATTATACCAAATCTGCTTGCAAAAAGAAATTTAAAAGAAGCCTTCCGGCCTCTTTTTTTTGACTTTCGGCAGATTCAGATGAAATTGTACCGCCAATAACCGAATCAGTACGGTCGTCATAAACGCGGCCAATGCAGAAAAATCCGTTTCTTTATGCATGGATATAAAGAAGACATAAAGGACAACCGCTCCCGCTAAGGATGCCGTAGCATAAATATCCTGTTTGAAAATTCCCGGCACACGTCCCGCCAGGATATCCCGAATGACACCGCCGCCGACAGCCGTCACTACCCCCAGCGTAATATCGAGGAACATCATATCCGGATAAAGGTCACACCCCAGAAGCGTACCCGTAACTGTAAATGACCCCAGGCCGATGGCATCACAAATGATATAAAAATAAACAGAATAATTCATAAATTCAGACCGCAAATGAAGGTTGAAATAGCGAATACCGGCACTGATAGCCAGCATCGTCAAAATGATAATCCAAAAATAGAGACTGCTTCGCAAAGCTACCGGCGGGATACGGCCGACAAAAATATCCCGGATGATGCCGCCCCCTACAGCCGTCGCCGCAGACAATACAAAAATACCAAACATATCCATCCGCCGTGAGATAGCCACTAAAGATCCTGATAATGCAAACGCTGTCGTCCCCAATAAATCAAATATTTCCCACCATATTGATTGCATAATACCGCTCCATCCCTTAAAATAATACAGTATAAAGGTATCATGAACATAAAGAATAATCAAGGAGCATACTATGACTAAAGATGAATTTTATATGGGAAAAGCGTTGGAAGAAGCAAAAAAAGCATATGCTATCGGCGAAATCCCCATCGGTGCCGTCATCATATACAAAAAGAAAGCAATCGCCCGCGCTCATAATCTGAGAGAAAGCACGCTGTGTGCCACAGCTCATGCCGAACTGCTGGCCATCGAAGAAGCCTGCCGTGTCCTGCACCGCTGGCGCCTCACCGGCTGTACCCTCTATGTCACGGTAGAACCATGTCCCATGTGTGCCGGTGCCATCGTCAACAGCCGTATGGACCGGATCGTGTATGGGTGTGACAATCCCAAGGCAGGAGCGGTCCATTCCCTGTTCCATATCGTCAACAATCTGTCTCTCAACCATCAGGCAGAAACGACCGCCGGTATCCGCAGTGAAGAATGTGCCCAGCTCATGCAACTTTTTTTCCAATCCAGGCGGGATGTAAAAAATCCGTAACCCTAAAGGAACCGTACCGAACGGAAGTTTTCCCCTTCCGTTCGGTACGGTTCCTTTTTACTATTTATTCACATATATACTGGGTACGCCCTTTACATCCGCACATTTTGTATTACAGCCTGCTTTGCTGCATACCCAGAAAGGCCCGTATTTGCTATTACGCTTGATAAACCAGCCTTCCTTACAACGGGGACAGCGATACTTTTGGTCTTTCTCCTCTACTGCCACAGCAGTCTGCACCGGTTCTGTATGCCGGCAGGCAGGATAATTACTGCACCCATAGAAATCTCCATATTTCCCATGCCGCAAAATCATCGCACTGCCGCAATCCGGACACGTTTTCCCTGTATTTCCGGACCCGTGAATGCTGACCTTTGTTGCCAGCTGTACCAATTTTTTCAAAAAAGCAATCTGGTCCTGCAAAAAAGATTGCAGATTATCCCGGCCATTGCTCATCTGATATAATCGTTCTTCCCAAACGGCCGTTTCATCGGGATACACCATTTCATCCGGCAGTGCATCAATCAAAAGATAGGCATTTTCTGTCGGTTTCAGGTATTTCTTTTTCCCTTCTTCTTCCATGAATTTCCGCTGGATCAGTTCATTGATGATGGTAGCCCGTGTAGCTTCCGTCCCGATTCCCTGCACTTCCTTCAACTTTTTT
>JALCDF010000007.1 GCA_022641375.1 Megasphaera sp.
ATCAGGTCATATGGCTCTGATAGGGCTTTTTCCAGTCCTGTGACGCCGTCGGCAGCGGCATCGACGGTAAAGTCGCTGGCTTCGAGGTAGTCCCGTTCCAGTTCTGTGATATCGGTGTTATCTTCAATGATAAGGATTTTTTTCATGATGAGTTCTTCCTCTCCGAACTATCGCCGGGGCCATAGTCAGTTGTTCTGTGATGTATCCGAATCTTTTGTATTTTTCGTATCCGGGGGATTTGTTTCGGCCAGCGGCAGGGTCATGCGGATCGTCAGGCCGCCACCGGGGGTTTCCAGGGCCAGGATGGTGCCGCCCATGCCGGTCAGGATTTGTCTGGCGATGGCCAGTCCCAGGCCGTTGCCTTTGATATCCGAGCGGGCGGCATCGGTGCGGTAGAAGCTGTCGAATAGTTTCGACAGGCTTTCCGGCGGGGCGCCCATGCCGTGGTCGATGCAGTCGATGCGGACCTGCCTGCCGGCCGGGGTGACGGTGAATTCGACGCGGCCCGTATCGCCTTGCTTATATTTCAGGCTGTTGCTGATGAGGTTTTCCAGGACGCGGCGGAACTGGAGGCTGTCGATGGCGACGATGGCCGGCGTATCCGGTCCCGTGAGGGTGACATCCAGTCCCTGTTCATGGAGGGCCGGCTGGATTTCCTGTACGACGTCGTAAATATACCGGTAAATCGGCAGCGGCTTCAGGGAAAAGGTCATGCGGCCCAGGTCCAGTTTGGAGAACAGGAACAGTTTGTCGACCAGTTGTTCCATGGCGCAGGCTGTCGTATAGATGCAGTCCACATAGTGGCGCTGTTTTTCCGGCGTGCTGGCGATGCCGTCGCGGATGCCGCTGGCATAGCCTTTGAGCAGGGTCAGCGGGGTGGACAGGTCGTGGGAGATGCCGGCAATCAGTTCTTTGCGGTTCTGTTCGTATTTTTCCTGTTTTTCCCGGGATGATTTCAATTCGCGGCGCATGGTGTCAAAATCATGGCAGGTCTTGCCCAGTTCATCGTGACTGGATACGTCGAGCGTGTATTCGAGATTGCCCTTCTTGATTTCCGCCGAGGCTTTTTGCAAGGCCGTCAGGGGTTCCAGCACGTGGCGCGACAGGAGGCGGGACAGATAGATGCCCAGCCAGATGATGAGGAGGATGGCCAGGACGAGAATGGAGATGGCCAGGAATTCCAGGAAGGATTTCAGATTATCGCCGGCGTCGTCATCATGATGGCCGATGAACGCGACGGAGCCGGCCGCATAGAGGGTGAGGTCGCGATGGCGGGACTGATTGACGAAATAGAAGTCGGGGCCTTCCCACAGGACAGCCGATGGCTGGGGGCCGACTTTTCTCCGGACGATATCCCGTATATGGGCGGCGTCACTGCCCGGTGTAGCATATAGGACACCGTCGTTTTGGACCATGACGGTGCGGATGCCCTGCCGTTCCAGCAGGTGGCATTCTTTTTCCAGTTTTTTCATATCCAGCGGATGTGGCGTATCCATCTTGTCCCGCAGGGCGCTGACCGAATAGGAAACGGACATGGAAGCGCCCCGTTCCGGCCAGAGGAGAGCCAGCTCGCTCTGCCGTACCGTGTCGGTAAAGCGGAGGCCGGCGAAGATAGCCGTGCCGAGGAGGGTCAATAAGATGACGGGAATGCATACCATCAGGAAATTGGTACAGAGTATGCGTGTCCGCAAGGAAATATTTCGCAGGTGCAGCAATCGATTACCCCCTTTATAGTATTACTTTATATAGTATACCAAATAATCAGCGGCGGCATATCCATTTTTTTTAAAATTTAGTTGTCGTTTAGCTGGAATTTAGATATTCCCCGTATACTGACAGTGTACTACAAAAAAAGAAACGACTACAGATCATGAATGGACGGGGAGGTCTTGAATATGAAAAATCAATGGACAGAACAGGTAAAGGAAAACGTAAAATCCGTATGTACGGCAAAGAGGATGAAAGCGGCGGTCGCCGTCCTGGTCATCTGTGCCATAGCGGGAGCCGGCGGCAGTTATTATTTCCATCAGCAGCGGGTGGCGCAGCGTATGGAAGAACGGCAGGCGCAGTCGAAAGTCGTAGCCTATGAAGCATCGCGGAACCATGTCAACCTGTTATCGGAAGAACAGGTCCGGGCAGCTGTAGCGCAGGCTGTCGGCCAGGATGAATCGTCTATCCAGTTCAAGGAAATCGCCTTGGAAAATAAAGACGGCCATGACCGTGACGGCCATGATAAAGATAAGAAAGATAAAGATAAGCACCAAAACGGGGACCGCAAAGATAAAAAGGATAAACAAGATAAACAAGGCCAGCAGCCGGCCGGCAATCCGCCGCAGCAGGGCCAGCCCGGTCCCACCATGCAACAGGTGATGCCGCCTGCCGATGGAGCCGGCCCGGACGGGGCAGCAGCACCGGACGCAGCGGCCGGTGCGACGACAGCCGCCAAACCGGACAAGGCGATGATGTCCTTCCATCCTTCGTATGAAGTAGAATGTACGGTAGGCAACATCAAATATGAATTCAATGTCGATGCCGTATCCGGCGATATCTTGAGAAATAAAGTCAAAAGTGAACATTCGCTGTTTTAACCGGTTTACCGGGATGTGAGAAAAAACCTCTTCAGGAAGGTGTCTGAAGAGGTTTTTTGCTGTCGTTAGCGTTTCTTGTCGGGATTGCGCAGGGTACCCAGGATGGCCAGGGTATTCTTTTTCAACAATTCCAGGAATTCGTCCTGCGGGAACCGGACCGGCAGATATTGACGGATGGGATTGTCCTGCGTGATGAAAATCAGGGAAAAGGGGGCGATAAGGGTGATGAGGCAGCTGTACAGGCGGGGATCCGTCGTGTCGTATCCCAGATAATCGCTGAGGATCTGTGTGAGGATGCGGAATTTCGGCAGGGCCTTGCTGGAAATGACCTGGCCGATACAGGGGGACGGATCGAGGATTTCCCGGATCCAGGCCCGCACATGCCAGTCATCCCGCCGGCACGTGTCTTCCCAAAAGAAGGCCAGGAGCCGTTCTACTTTCTGCCGCGGCGAAGCGTCGCTGTGATAGAGCCGGGTCATGATGTCGATGTTGACGAGGTAAATCTGGACTTCTTCCAGGACGGCGATATGCAGGCCGTTCAGCCCGCCGAAATGATAGTTGACAGCGGATTGGTTGACATGGGCCAGCTGACAGATTTCCTTGCTCGTCGTGTTGGCGTAGCCGTTCTGGGCGAACAGCCGGCCGGCACATTCGATGATGCGGGCCCGCGTTTCCCTGCCGTCTTCACGGCCGGAAACGGGTGACGTTTTTTTGATGGTGGTATGCATGATGAAGCGCCTCTTTCTTAGGATAATTTATGACGGAACAGCCATGATGCCAGGGGCAGCGTGATGGATGCGACGACGAGCATGGGAATGTAATTATATGCAATCAGGGCGAGGCCGGCCCCTTCCAGATAGATGCGCCGGATGGCTTCGATGGTAAAGCGCATGGGGTTGATATAGGTGACATACTGCAATACGTCGGGCATGTTGTGTATTGGCGTGGCCAGTCCGGACAACAGGATCATGGGCAGCATGAAGACGAAGCAGTAGACCATGACCTGTTGCATGTTTTTGGCAACGGCGGAGATGGACAGGCCGATGCCGACACAGCTGATCAGGAAGATGAGAATCGTCAGGTACAGCGTCAGCAGGGAGCCGACGAGATGGATGCCGAACCAGAAGGTGATGAGGCAGAGCATCAGGGTAGCCTGCAGCAGGCCGATGACGATGGGCGGTACGGCCTTGCCGATGAGGATTTCACGGGGCCGCAGCGGCGTGACCAGCAACTGGTCGAAGATGCCCTGTTCCCGTTCGCGGGCGACGGACAGTCCGGCCAGCATCAGGACCTGAGTCAGGGCTAATACGGGCAGCAGGGACGGCAGAAACATCCAGCGGGTGATCAAATTGGGATTGTAGCGGGCAATCGTCTGGATATGGATCAGCTGCCGTCCCTGATGGAGCTGATTGATATTATAGGAGGAAACGATGGCACTGACATAGCTGGAAGCGATGCCGGACGTCATGGGATTCTTGCCATCGGTAATCACCTGTATCGGTGCCGTCTCGCCGGCCGTCAATTGATTGGCGAAGCGCGGCTGGATCTGGATGACCAGCATGGCATCGCCGGAATCGATGGCTTCGGAAATCGAGTCGGCATTGGCCAGGGTGCGGACGCGCTGGAAGATGCCGCTGCCGTCCAGGCGGGCCAGCAGTTCGTCGGAATATTTGCTGTGGCTCTGATCGAGGACTGCATAGGGGACGCTATCGAGATTATACGTAGCCGTATATCCGAACAGGAGGCCCTGGATCAGGACCGGGAAAATCAGGATGGCCCGGCTTTTGGGATCCTTGACGGTAGCCAGGAATTCCTTGCGGATGATACATATGATTTTGTATAGGAAGGCATGTAAGGTATCCATTATTCCAGCTTCTTTCGGGTCACTTTCAGGGACAGCAGGATGAACAGCAGGGCGTAGGCGGCCAGAATCAGGCAGTTCTTGCCGATGAGGGTCCAGTTGTTACCGGCCAGGAACAGGGATTTCAGCAATTCCATATAATAGGTGGCCGGCAGGATATGGCCGACAGCACTGATGGCGACGGGGACGCTGCGCAGGTCGAACATGAAGCCGCTGAGCATGATCGTAGGCAGCATGCTGACGACAAGGGACAGCTGGCAGGCCAGGAACTGATTCTTGACGACAGAGGAAATAGTCAGCCCAATACCGAGGGCGACCAGTACGTATTCCATGGAGGACAGGATGATGATGAACAGGGAGCCGTGGATGGGGACATCGTACAAGTAGCGGGCGGACAGCATGCAGAGGGTGAATCCCAGCATGGCGATGGAAAAGTACGGAATCATTTTGGCCAGGAGGATTTCCAATGGTTTGACCGGCGTGATGAACAGTGATTCCAGGGTGCCCCGTTCCCATTCGCGGGCCATGACCAGGGCGGTCAGGAAGACGCCGACAAGGGTCATGACGATGACAATCAGGCCGGGGATGAACAGCCACGTACTGGTATTGGCGTCGTTGAACCATTGGCGGTTCACGATGGAGACGGAGCCAAGGGACGCGGACGTCGTCGTGACGTAGTCTTTTTGATGCGCAGCCTGCCAGCTGTTCAGGCCGCTTTCGACATAGACCGCCGTCGTGCGGGCGGTTGCGGCATCGACGCCGTAAGAGATGATTTGCAGGCTGCCGTTTTGCTGCCGCAGACGGGATGTAAAATCAGGTGGTACACATAAGATAATATCGGCCTGGCGATAATCCATCAGGTTTTCGGCCTCGGCCATAGAAGTTACGTACCGAGGCGAAAAATAGTCGGAACCTTGCAGGAAACCGAGCATATCCCGGACGGTCGGGGAGGAGTCCTCCATGACGACGGCGACGGGGACCTTTTTGATGTCAAAGGACATGGCCGAGCCGATGAGCAGGATCATCATCATAGGGATGACGATGCCGATGAGCAGGCTGCTCGGATCGCGCAGCATCTGACACCATTCTTTATGGATGAGTGCACGGAGACGGCGCAGGAAATCAGTCATGATGCATTCGCCTCCTTGTCGGC
This sequence comes from Megasphaera sp., assembly GCA_022641375.1. GTDB lineage: Bacteria > Bacillota > Negativicutes > Veillonellales > Megasphaeraceae > Megasphaera. Next base: position 5,603 of record JALCDF010000007.1, read on the forward strand.
CCGGGCCTGTTCGACGATGGCGATGAAGGCCTCATTCATGGTCCGGCTGCTGCCGCTGCGGCGGATTTCCGCCGGTGTGCCGATGGCCAGCATCCGTCCCTGATCCTGGATCATGATGCGGTCGCAATATTCGGCTTCTTCCATGAAATGGGTCGTAATGATGATGGTCGTGCCGGTGGCGGCCAGGGCGGTAATCTGCCGCCAGAAGGTACGGCGGGCCAGCGGGTCGATGCCGCTCGTCGGTTCGTCCAAAAATAAGATGCGCGGCCGGTGCATGAGGGCGGCGGCCATGGAAAGACGCTGTTTGTAACCGCCCGGCAGGGTGCCGGCCGGCTGCAGTACCTGATCGGTCAGGCCGAACTGTTGCAGCAGCTCGGCCATGCGGGTACGGATTTGCTGCCGCGTCAGGCCGTAGGCACCGCCGAAGAATTCCAGGTTCTCTTTGACGGACAGCGTGCCGTAGAGAGAAAATTTTTGTGCGACGTAGCCGACGTTGGCCCGGGCCTGAGCCCTGGCCGTACGCAGATTGACGCCGGCTACGGACAGGAAGCCGCTCGTAGCGGGGAGCAAACCGCAGAGCATGCGGAATGTCGTGGATTTACCGGCACCGTTCGGTCCCAGCAGGCCGAATATTTCACCGCGGCGGACTTGGAAAGACGTATTGTCCACGGCTGTGAAATTGCCGAATTTGCGGACCAGATCCCTGACTTCGATTTCAATCTTGTCGGAAATGGCCGTGCCGGCTCCATAGTCCAGTTCAAAACCATGGGTATCCCGCGGTTCATGGCTGACGGCCCGGAGAAGTTTCATGAAACTATCTTCCAGTACTGCTGGTATGGGACGGGGGTGCAGGGTATCGAAATAACGGTACGCGTTCAACCCGCTTAAAACGGTTGGTGAAGTCACACTGAAGCGTACTTCGCCGCTTGCCGGTACGGCATCGACGACGTGTTCCGCATCATCCAGCAGTGCTGCCTGCAGGATGCGGGCCGGTACGCCTGCCGGCGGCCGGAGCATGAACGTACAGCCATCCGAGGCGTGCAGCAGTTCTGCCGGAGAGCCCTTGTCTAACAGGTGACCCTGATGGAGGATGTAGACCTGCTGGCAAAGGGCGGCTTCATCCATATATGCGGTGCTGACAAAGACGGAGATGTGTTCTTCCGCTGTCAGTTCCTGCAGGATGGCCCATAATTCGCGGCGCGAGAGAGGGTCGACGCCGACGGTCGGTTCATCCAGCAGCAGTAATTTCGGTGAGCGGACGAGGGTGCAGGCCAACCCCAGTTTCTGTTTCATGCCGCCGGACAGTTTGCCGGCCGGGCGGTTGGTGAAGGAGGACAGGCCCGTGATGCGGAGCAGCCGGTCGAAGCGGGCCTGCCGCATAGCGGCGGGGACACCGTGCAGATCCGCATAGAGGCGCAGGTTTTCCTGGACGCTCAGGTCTTCGTAGAGGCCGAATTTCTGCGGCATGTAGCTGAGCTGATCCTGGATGGCCTGGGGATGGCGGGTGACATCCATGCCGAGGACGGACAGCGTACCCGCCGTCGGCGACATAAGGCCGCAGAGGAGACGCAGGAACGTCGTCTTGCCGGCGCCGTCCGGCCCAATCAGGGCGGTCAGTTGTCCCGGTTCGATTTCCATATTGATTTGGTGTAATGCCTCGACGGGACTCCCTGTGACGACATCGTGGAATGTCTTGCAGAGGTTGACGGCCCGGATGATTTTCTGTTCGGTCATGATGCATTCGCCCTTTCGTAACTAACCGTACGGTTGCCAGTGTCGCTTCTGTTAGAAACGAATCGTTGCCGGCATGCCCATGCGCAGTACGTTCTGTTCGTCCGTGACGTAGATGCGTACTTCATATACCAGGGAGCTGCGCAGTTCTTCGGTCTGGACTGTCTTCGGCGTGAATTCGGCGGTATCGGAGATATAGCCGACCTGTCCTGTCAGCGGCGTATCGGGCTGGCTGTCGATGTATACTTGTGCGGCCAGGCCTTCGTAGATGCGGCTCAGTTTGTCTTCCGGGATATAGGCGCGCACCCATTTGACGTTGTCGAGGCCCAGCAGGAAGACCGGTTTTTGCGAAGAGGCCATATCCCCCGGTTCCAGCAGGCGGGAGCGGATGACGCCGTCCTGCGGGGCAATCAGTGTCGCCTGGCTCAGGTTGTATTCCTGGGTGCGCAGGTTTTCCTGCAGTTGCTGCAGCTGTGCATCGGCTGCGTCGATATCTTCCTGACGATAGCCGATTTGAGCCATCTGATGGGCGGCTGTGTTGTTCTGCAAGGTCGCGGCGGTCATCTTGAAGGAGGCTTCGGCGTTGTCCAGCTCCTGGCGGCTGATGGCACCTTGTGCGTACAGCTGCTGCATGCGCTGGTAGGTCAGCTGATTGTTTTCATAATTAGCGGCAGCGGAATGGACGGACGCTTCGGCTTCGGTGATTTCTTCCGGTCGGGAGCCATTGTGCATCTTGGCCGTGACGGCACGCTGCTGGGCAATCTGCGCGTTGGTGGCGGCAATGGCAAGTTCCAGCGGTTCCGTGTTCAGCGTAGCCAGCACATCCCCTTTGTTGACGTGGTCTCCTTCTTCGACGTTCACGGTCTGGATGCGTTCATTGGCATTGAAGGCCAGCGAGACCTGCCGGATATCGACGTTGCCGTACAGGGTCAGGGCTGTCTCCCGCGGACGGGTATACTGATAGGCGGCAATGCCGGCGGCCAGCAGGAGAATCAGGAATAAAAGGAGTTGTTTTTTGTGAGCTTGCAGGAATTGTTTCATGTGCATCCATCTCTCTCTCGGGTATATGGTGACTAAGGATGTATAAGGACAGTCGATACTCGCGTCTTTATGTATATTCATTATATCAAATTAGAATTCTAATTTCAACTAAAGGAAGAAGGATGCCGTATGGGCAACACAAGCCGATTGCGGATAATAATTGGACATACGGACGGATAGTGTCATATAATAGGGAATACAAAGAAAAAATCAGCAGGCTGGAAACAGACTATTCAGCATAGGCAGCGCCGTATTGCTGCCCAAAGGAGAACAATATGTATACTGTAACGAAGAGACTTGAAATATCGGCCAGCCATCATCTGGAATTGGATTATGAAAGCAAATGCCAGAACCTGCACGGCCACAACTGGATCATATATATTACCTGCCAGAGCGAAACCCTGGACCGCAACGGCATGGTCATCGATTTCAAATACATTTCGACGCAGGTCAAGGACAAACTGGACCACCAGAATTTGAACGACGTATTGGATTTCAATCCGACGGCGGAAAATATTGCCAAATGGATCTACGATACCATTCCCAAATGTGTCAGGGTACAGGTGCAGGAAAGCGAAGGGAATGTAGCTGTTTATGAAAAATAAACTGAAGGTCAATGAAATCTTTGACAGTATCGACGGCGAAGGAAAACGGACGGGCGAACTGGCGACATTCATCCGGCTGACGGGGTGCAATTTGCGGTGTTCCTATTGCGATACGACCTATGCTTTTGACGAAGGAAACGAACGGGATGTGGCAGATATTGCCGGCAGCGTCACGTATCCCAATGTCACGATTACCGGCGGCGAACCGCTTTGTCAGGATATACACGGGTTGATCGAGTCCCTGAATGGACATGATATCAATATCGAAACCAACGGCAGTGTGGCTATCGGGCCGTATATGAAGTATGAAAACGTGTTTTTTACCATCGATTATAAATGCGGCAGCAGCGGCATGTCACAGGCGATGGAAATGAAGAATTTCACGATGTTGCGGCCACGGGATGTGTTAAAATTTGTCGTCGGCAGCAGGGAGGATTTGCAGGAGGCCCGCAAGGTGACGGAAACGTACCGGCCGGCGTGCGCTGTCTATGTCAGTCCTGTGTGGGGGGAAATAGAACCTGCCGACATCGTCGATTTCATGAAGGAATATACGCTGACGCAGTGGACCGTACAGGTACAGCTCCATAAGATTATCTGGGATCCCGCGGCCAGAGGAGTCTAAAGGGGGGGCGCTGCCTATCCTTCTGTCCGTTCAGATGGCCCCATCCTATTGTTGCCGCTTTTATCCTCAAAGAAAAGGCGCCCATATCCGTTAGGATAAGGGCGTGGGTTCGCATCACATGCAAGAATGGGTTTTCTTTTCGGATTCAGCTGGCAACAGTACGGATGGTTCCAAATTCACGGACCGAAGAACAGGCAGCTTGGGGATGTCAGGTATCTTCGTTCTGCGAAGATAGAGGTGGGCATCATCCTTATTTTGTCCACTCAATGGCTGTAGACAAAGCAGTATTGCGAAGCAATACATGCGTTGTCCGCCAAATGGATGGACAAAACAAAGACGCTGTCCACCAGTAGCAATTGCGGAGGAGAAAGTCAGTTCTTAGTTGTTGGAAGTGAGGTTCTTGGTTCTTGAAAACCTGGAATCGTTAATCATGATAATGTTCTTTACACTGGATGATTTCCAGACGGTTTCCGTTAATCCGATACACCAAACGGTCTTTTTGATTGATGCGTTTACTATGCCAGTCGCCATCCATATAGCGCAGCGGTTCATCTTTGCCTAATCCATCATACCCATTGCGTTGGATGTCTTTTACCAGTTTGTTTATTTTAGTCAAAGTTTTTTTGTCGTTGCTCTGATACCTGATGTAGTCCTGCCATGCTTCTTCATCCCAACAAATAATCATTTGTCTTCCTCAATCAGGGAATGTGTAATATAGTTTCCGGAATCCATACGTTTTGCTGCCGCTTTTAAATGGTGCATGTTTTCATCGCTGTAGAAATGATCTCCTGCAGTTACACGGAATGGGATAGCCCGATCTGCTACCAGACGTTTTGTAAAAATCGTAATGGCAGCTGACATCGTCAGTCCCATGTCGTTACATATTTCTTCAGCTTGTCGTTTCAGGTCAGCATCTATACGGATTGTCATCGTTGTATTTGTTGCCATGATATCACGTCCTTTCAATTATATCATAATACGTTGTCATAACATTGTAAATATATGATACAAACAATGACATATATATTGCGAATAAGGGGGGCGCTGCCTATCCTTCTGTCCGTTCAGATGGCCCCATCCTATTGTTGCCGCTTTCGTCCTCAAAGAAAAGACGCCCATATCCGTTAGGATAAGGGCGTGGGTTCGCATCACATGGCAAGAATGGGTTTTCTTTTCGGATTCAGCTGGCAACAGGACGGATGGTTCCAAATTCACGGACCGAAGAACAGGCCGCTTGGGGATGTCAGGTATCTTCGTTCTGCGAAGATAGAGGTGGGCATCATCCTTATTTTGTCCACTCAATGGCTGTAGACAAAGCAGTATTGCGATGCAATACATGCGTTGTCCGCCAAATGGATGGACAAAACAAGGACGCTGTCCACCAGTAGCAATTGCGGAGGAGAAAGTCAGTTCTTAGTTGTTAGTTGTTGGAAGTGCGGTTCTTGGTTCTTAAAAGAAGAAACTAATTTTTTAAGAACCGCGCCTATAAGAACCAACAACGAATATTTTTTAACAACCGCCTTTCAAAGAACCAATAATCAACAACGGATTTTATTACATTACATGAGAATACCTGTATGGGGAAGCGACATGTAGGAAATGATAATTTTAAATGCTGCCATCAATTTTATGTATAAAAAAAGAACCCGACGCATCAGGTTCTTTTAGAGCTTGGTCCGAAGACGGCAGCTACTTTCTTCAATCTCATTATAACAAATGGGATGTAATATAGCAATAGTCAAATATCGATTAGGAATTAGTGAGAAAGGTTCTGAGTGTATTCATATTATTTAGTGTTCCGGAGCCAAGTATTTGATTCCATACTGGGGAAGGAATCTGAGTTCTTAATATGTCTTTACTAGTATTGTAACTTGTGAGCAGTTGTTTGCATTCTGTTTTTGTTACTTGCATTTTTCGTAAGACATACGCAATTAAAATAATGTAGGCATCAATGTATTGAAAATCAATATTTTTTACAGAGGTTTCGTTTTGTAAAAGGCGAATCAGTCGTGAGCTGATTTTATTTGAACGGAAACGAGCATCAAAAATAACATTATTATGGGCGATTGCATTGCGAAGGTCTTTTATCGTAAAGATGATATCTTTAGTTAGTTCTCCATCTGAATCCCAATTAGAAGGGAGATGCAACAATTTAGATGTATATAATTTCACATCCTGATTACAGCACCAGAAGAATGTACCAAAATCGCCTAATGTCATAGATTCAAAAATAGCCCAGATGGGGACTTCCCGGTCATTGTTAAAAAAGTGGTTTACAATTTGATTATGCTGTCCGTAATCACGTTTGAGCGTGTTGTTAATGGATCCCCTCAGAGTCATGCGTTTGGTAAAAAAACGTTTATAAGCATCGCTGCCGGGAGTAAATGTTTTATAATATGTAAGTGAATGATTGAAAATCGTGTTGAGATTTTCCGAATGACTATTAGCCAGGACTGCTTCAATCACGTAACTTTTTAATGCCGTTTCAATGAACATTACCCGGGAATACAGTAATGCTTTTAACTGCATGTCAAAATTATTGATTGCCAGCAATTCATCAAAAGTCGTAAATGGAATTTTTCGTTTCGGGGAGCGGATAAAGCGATATCCCTTATAACCGTGATAGTATCCCATATTTCTTAGGGCATGAGCCTGCGTGCTTTTAATTGATATGTGATGTTTTTTGCGTAGATAAAGCATCATTTGTCTGATAGTAAGCATTTGATCCGACTCCTTTTGTTTTTGTTTATTATAGCATTCATATAATTTCTTGGATAGGTGAGAGGGGGAGAAGCTGTGAGCAGTTGTTAGTTGTTGAGAAGTGCGGTTCTTGGTTGTTAGAAAAGCGAAACAATTTTTTTAACAACCGCCTTTTCAAGAACTAACAACCAACAACGAATATTTTTTAACAACCGCTCCTATAAGAACGAACAACCAACAACGAACGCTTTTTTTAACAACGAACAACCCAATTCCCGGTCAGCCATATAAAACAATACATTGACAATTATCTATATGATAATGTATACTATGTCATATAGATGACTATCAATGGGAGATGATGATATGGATGAAAATAAGGTAGCGCTTATATGCAAGGCATTGGGAGACCCCAACAGATTGAAGATTGTTCAGATGTTATCGAGCGGTGAGATGTGTGCTTGTAATTTGTTAGAGGCATTTAAGATTACGCAGCCGACATTATCACACCATATGAAGATATTATGTGAGTGTGGGTTAGTACATACGCGAAAAGAAGGCAAGTGGAGCCATTATTCATTGAATTGTGAAACCTTTCAAGAGTACAAGGCATTTATTTCATCCCTGACTTGCTGCAAAAAGGAAGGCAGGTGTGATTGCAAATGATTTGGAATTTTATTCAGGATCAGGTCTTGGGAATGAAATGGCTGGATTCCCTGGTAGAGTCCGGTCTGACTGCGGCAGGTCTCGATGTATCGGAGCGATTGGGGGGCAGCATACAGTTTTTTGTATATGATGTACTGAAAATCACGATTCTGTTATGTGTCTTGATTTTCCTCATCAGTTATATCCAAAGCTATTTTCCTCCCGAAAGGAGTAAAAAAATCATCGGGAGATTCCATGGCATCGGAGCCAATTGTATGGGCGCGTTATTAGGGACGGTGACGCCATTCTGTTCTTGTTCGTCCATTCCGTTATTCATTGGGTTTACGAGTGCGGGTCTGCCGTTGGGGGTCACTTTTTCGTTCCTGATTTCGTCGCCGATGGTAGATATCGGCAGCCTGGTCCTCCTCATGAGCATTTTTGGAACCAAAGTGGCGGTGATATACGTTACGGTCGGTCTTTTTATAGCGGTCATCGGCGGGACGATCATTGAGAAAATGCACATGGAAAAGCATGTGGAGAGTTTCATTTACAGTGGCCAAAATATTGATATTGAGTTGAGCGATTTGACGCAGCAAGACCGGGTTACGTATGCAACGGATCAGATGATTTCCACCTTTAAAAAGGTGTTTCCGTATATTCTGGCAGGTGTCAGTATTGGAGCCGTGATTCATAATTGGATACCGGAAGAATGGATTGAGCTGGTCCTGGGAGATAACAATCCGTTTGGGGTCATACTGGCAACGCTTGTCGGGGTTCCGATGTATGCAGATATTTTTGGCTCTATTCCTATTGCAGAAGCATTGCTTAGTAAAGGAGCTCTTTTGGGGGTCGTGTTATCTTTCATGATGGCGGTGACAACGTTGTCGCTTCCTTCGCTTATCATGCTCCGTAAAGCTGTGAAACCGAAGTTGTTGGCATTGTTTATGGGTATCTGTACAGTGGGAATCATTGCGGTCGGATATTTCTTTAATTTGATACAGCCGTTTATTATATGAGTTAGGGAGGAATCATCATGTCATTATTTGGAAGAAGAAAAGGGAAAAAAACTGAAATGAATGTGCCCACTTGTGCATGCGGGTATGCAAGTACGGAAGGGAAAGCAGAAGCAACTGATACCGGTGCGGCATGTTGTCCGGAAGCCGAAGGGAAAATCTGCTGTGTTAAAGTTCTTGGAGCAGGTTGTGAAAGTTGTCAGGCCTTATTTGAAAACACCAAAGAGGCTGTCAGGAAACTGAATTTGTCTGTTGATGTCGAATATGTGACAGACATGCAGGAAGTGATGAAGTATGGCGTAATGAGTCTGCCGGCACTCGTCGTGAACGAAAAAGTCGTAGCCATGGGAAAGGTATATAAGGCGGCCGATGTAGAAAAAATTTTGCATAAATTGGAAGTTTAATTAGTTATTCGTTGTTGGCGCTTACCCCATTTCCCCCAAAAATTCTTGACAACTGTATCTGATTCGGGTATACTTAGGAAGTCCCATGGGGGTATAGCTCAGTTGGTTAGAGCGTCACGTTGACATCGTGAAGGTCAGTGGTTCGAATCCACTTATTCCCACCATAGTCGAAATAAAAAGGCTGACGCATGAAGTGTTTTACTTCGGCGGCAGCCTTTTTTGTACTGGTTTCGGGAACAGGAGGCTTCGACAGGGGTGGTTCCGGTCTTCCCGGAGATTTCATATTTTATGCGTATACACAGTAAAGGAAGATGGCTATGATCGATGTTAATATGGATTTTATAGTGGGTGTCCTGATTTACGGCGCGGCGTTCGCCTTGTTGTATATTTGTACGTGGCGGCATAATCAGTTCGATGCCGGGAAAAGCATTACGCGGAAACAGTTTTATTACCGGTTAGGCTATATCATCGTCATCGCAGCCATTTATGTGAGTCTGTTGTTCCTGCAGAGTTCGCAGGAACAGGGACGGGCGATATTCAGTATCTTGCAGGGGAACAGCAGCGATATCCGTCATATTTGTGAATATGCCCTGGATTTCCTCATCTTGTCTTCCTGGGCCCAGCGGTACAATTTGTGTTTCAAGGAAAAGGGCTGGGTCGTGCCCATCCTCTTGGCATGGTGCTTCTTTGATTTGACAGCGGAATCGTTATTTTCTTCTGCCGCGGCAGTGAAAATCGTCGTCTTTGCCATCGTTTCCATTGTGGCCATCATCCTGCCGAAAGATCCCGAACCGGAACCGGTGGAGGAAAAACCTGTACCGCAGGCCGGTACTAAAAAGAAGAACAAGAAAAAAGGGAAATAATCCTTCTAATTCATTATATACAGTATAATAAAAACCGGTTTCTCCGCAGAGGGAAACCGGTTTTATTTGTATATCTGTTTCTTATTTGGACATGTCCTGATCCCGGGACAGATTGACGTCTTGCAGCGGGATGAGATGATTATGATGTTTCAGACGATGCCAGAAGAACACGAGCAGGAATACCGGGATGCCGATGTAGGCAACGCTGGCACCATACCAGTCGACTTGCGCACCCGTGAAGGCCGAGTAGTTCTGACCGGCCGTGACGATGATACACATGATCAGGGCCAGGATTGGGCCGAAGGGGAAGAGCGTGGCCCGGTAGGGCAGGTCTTTGAGGTCTTTGCCCTGGGCGATATAGGCCCGGCGGAAGCGGTAATGGCAGATGGCGATGCCGATCCAGGTGATGAATCCGGCCATGCCGCTGATGTTGACGAGCCAGGAATAGGCTTTGCCTTCGCCGATGAGCGATGTCAGGAATGCAGCCAGTCCGAAGACGACGGTTGCAAAGAGGGCATACGACGGTACGCCGCGTTTATTCAGTTTGAGGAAGCATTTCGGTGCCTGTCCCGTCTGGGCCATGGCATAGAGCATACGCGTCGATACGTACAAGCCGGAGTTGCCGGCGGACAGAACGGCGGTCAGGATGACGGCGTTCATGAGAGAGGCTGCGGCAGCCAGGCCGAACCGCTGGAAGACCAGCGTAAAGGGACTGATAGAAATATTTTCGATGTTCGTATTCAGCAGGTTCGGATCCGTATATGGGATGAGGAAGCCGATGACGATGAAGGAGCCTAAATAGAACAGGAGAATACGCCAGAAAATGGAGTGCACGGCCCGGGGGACGTTCTTTTCCGGGTCTTCACTTTCGCCGGCGGCGATACCAATCATTTCTGTCCCCTGGAAGGAGAAGCCGGCGACCATGAAGATGCCCAGCATGGCGGTGAAGCCGCCGACGAAGGGTGCATCATCGAGCGTCCAGTTCGTGAATCCCGGTGACGGCGTGGGGCCGAATCCCAGGATGAGGCAGGTACCGGCAAACAGGAAAATCAGGACGGTCAGCACTTTGATGCCGGCAAAGATAAATTCCGATTCACCGTAGGAGCGGGTGGATAAATAGTTGAGGACGAATAAGATGGCCAGGAATATGGCGCTCCAAACCGCTGCCGGTATGTCGGGGAACCAGTATTTCATGATTAGCGCACCGGCGACGAGTTCCGCTGCCAGGGTGATGGCCCAGTTGAACCAATAGTTCCAGCCCAGCGCAAATCCCAGGGATTTGTCGACATAGCGGTTGGCGTAGGTTTCGAATGAACCGCTGACGGGCAGATATGCCGCCATTTCACCAAGGCTGGTCATCAGGAAATAGACCATGATGCCGATGAGCGCATAGGCAACGAGGGCACCGCCCGGTCCGGCTGTGCTGACGGTTTCCCCGCCGGCTACGAATAATCCCGTACCGATGGCCCCGCCGATGGCGATCATATTCATATGGCGGGCCTTCAGGCTGCGGCGCAAGCCTTGCTGCTGTGTTTCTTCTTGCATGGAATCACTACCTTTTGTATTGTGTATCAGTATAAGAACATAATAATGTACTTACCCATTATATAGGAATATACTTCGTATGACAAATATATATTTTACATTTTCCATACTATGTGGATTCCGTATCTCTGTCTATCTTTCATATACATTCTAGCGTATAATAAGCATATGTTAAAAATGAGGTGATCTTTATGTCTATAGCAGCATATATAATCTTTTGCCTGTTGGTGGCATTCTTTGCCAGTCATCGGGGCCGCAGCCCTATCCTGTGGGGTATCATAGCATTAGTGATCAGTCCGGTGGTAGCGGCCATCGTCCTGGCCATCATGAAGGACCTGACCAGCGAGCAGCGTATCGAAAAGGCCGGTCTGGATACGGACCGGCTCCGCGAACGGGTCGCCGTATCGGAACAGGAAATCCACCACCGGATGGACCATATGGAACAGCGTCTGGACCGTGTAGACGGCGGCCAGGCGGCACGGGTGGAAGGCGAATGGAAGGAAGTTCTGCCGGAGAAACAGGAACCGCTGTCGGAAGAAACAGAACCGGTGTATTGCAGCCAGTGCGGTGAAGTCATTCCCGATGGCGCAGCGTTTTGCCCGCATTGCGGTGCCAGACAGCACTAGGAGGAGAAAGCATGAATTGGCTTACGAAACTTCATCAGTATTACGGTCCCTGCCGGCTTACCCTGTCCGGTGATGTCGCATTAATGCCGGCGCGCCAGCATTTGCGATATGAACTGACGGGTTCGCAGCGGCAGGCCGTTGAAGATTGGATCGCGGCGTTACGGCGCCGGTATCCTTTTTTTAGTATAGAAATCAATGACGGCATCAGCGAGGCGGAAATTCGCTTTTTCACCTATCAGAGCAATTGTGCCGAACGGCATATCCTCAGCGTCTTTTGTCAGGCCCTCCGGGAGCTGGCAACGATTTTTCATGGCGACAGGACGGTGTCCGTCATCATGAATTTCAGCGGCATCGTCTATGACGGCGCGACAGCGACGCATTTCCGTATCCTGAACAAAGAGGATGCAGTGCAGTATACCATCACCAGGATGGAACAGCGTTCCCTGTACGAACGGGTCAGCCATTCGGCGTATTTGCGGATGATTCTGACGGCAGTACTCATCGTGCTGCTGGCCGTATATATAGGTGACAATGTCAGCAGTGTGACGGAGCCGGTGGGAAGGCTGGTATAAGGAGGCATATGATGGATTTAAAACAGAGCCGGCAGGAAATCGACCGGTTGGACCGGGAACTGACGGACCTGCTGGAACAGCGGATGAAAGTGGTGACCCAGGTCGCAGCGTATAAAAAGGAGCATCATATGGAAATATATGATCCCCGCCGCGAACAGGTCGTCCTGGATAAGATAGCCAATCTGGCAGCGGATAAAGAACTGGCACCGTATTTGAAGAACATTTACCGGTGCATCATGGATGAAAGCAAACGATACGAACGGGAATATATGGAACGGTGATATGATGGAAGCGATGGAACAAATACAGGGCGTGGCCGAACGAGTGTTGTTCGACGCGCCCGATTCAAATTATACGGTATTCCGCCTGCGCCTGGAAGCGGATGATACCCTGCAGACCGTGACCGGGTACGGGGTCAAGCCGCTCATTGGCGACCGGCTGGAAGTACAGGGTCACTGGGTCCTGCACAAGCGCTACGGCCGGCAGTTTGCCGCGTCGTTGTGGAAGCGCATCCTGCCGGATACGGCAGACAGCATCGAACGATTCCTGGCTTCCGGTGCGGTCAGTGGTATCGGGCCGGCGATGGCTCATCGCATCGTTGCGATGTTCGGGAACGATGCGATCGATATCATGGAAAAGGAACCGCAGCGCCTGCTGGAAGTAGAAGGCATCGGACCGAAGAAACTGATCCTGATCACGGAATCCTTTTATGAAGAAAAACAGGTCAACGAACTGTCCCTGGATTTGGAACATCACGGCGTCGCTGGGCGGTATGCGTCCCGGCTGATACAGAAATACGGCGATGATACGGCCTATGTACTGAAGGAAGAACCGTACCGCCTGATCACCGAGATAGACGGCATCGGTTTCAAGACAGCCGATCAGATTGCGCTGGCTTATGGGATGGATCCGCAATCGCCGCAGCGGCTGGCGGCTGGCATGGCCTATGTCCTGCGGGATATGACTGGCAACGGCCACGTCTGCATCCCCGATACGGAACTGGTGCGGCGGTCGGCCCTGATTTTGCGGGCCGATGGGCTCCTGCTGCGGGATATCCTGGAACAGACCGTGACGGCAGGACAGCTCTGCACCAGTGATTATGGCGGCGTGACCTATGTCTATACGCCGGAAGCCTATGAAGAGGAAGACTATATCGCTGGACGGATTCGCGATATGGCGCAGATGAAGCCGCTGAAGATGCATAGCCACGTGTCGCTGTTCCTCGACCGCTGGCAGGATTCATGCCAGTTCGAGCTGGCGGAAAAGCAGCGCCAGGCCGTCGAACAATCATTGCAGACGGGCATGCTGGTCATTACCGGCGGTCCCGGCACCGGCAAGACGACGGTTGTCCAGACCATTATCCGCCTGGCTGAACAGGAAGGGCTGCGGATCATGCTTTGTGCGCCGACGGGCCGGGCAGCCAAGCGATTGGAAGAAACGACGCAGCGCAAGGCCAAGACGATTCACCGCCTGCTCATTCCCGAAGGATTCGCCGGGCCGATGCAGGTCTTTACCTATAATGAAACCAAACTGCTGCCGGCGGATCTGGTCATCGTGGATGAAGTATCCATGCTGGATATGGAAATGCTCTATCATCTGTTGGAAGCGCTGCCGCCTAAGTGCCGCTGCATCCTCGTCGGTGACGCGGATCAGTTGCCATCTGTCGGGGCCGGTGCGGTCCTGCACGATATCATTTGGTCTGATGTGGTTCCCGTCGTTCGCCTGGATACGATTTTCCGCCAGAAAGAAGGGGGTCGCATCGTGACCAATGCCCATCTCATCAACCGGGGCATGCTGCCGGTCGTGAATGCCGATACGGAGTTCCGGTTCATCGAAATGACCGATGAAGAAGAAGGGTCGCACAAGATCAGCCAGCTGTACGCCAGCGAAATGGCGGAAACGAAGGATGATTTTGCCGTACAGGTCCTCTCGCCGATGTATCGCAATCCCTGCGGTGTCGATAATCTGAATGCCCTTATCCAGCAGGACAGCAATGCGCCGTCGCCGCAGAAGAAAGAATACAAGAGCGGCAAGAACCTGTTCCGTACAGGCGATAAGGTTCTGCAAAAACAAAATGATTATGATAAAGGCGTCTTTAACGGCGACATCGGCCAGATATTCGCCATTAACGATGATATGATTTATGTCCGCTATCCGGATCAGGACGTGTCTTATGAAGGACAGGAAATAGACGAAATCACCCTGGCCTATGCCATTACGGTCCATAAGAGCCAGGGCGGTGAATACCATACGATTATCATGGCCGTTGCCGAAAGCCATGCCATCATGCTGCAGCGGAACTTGTTCTATACGGCAGTGACGCGGGCGAAGCGCAAAGTCATCCTGGTCGGTACGAAGGGGGCCCTGCAGCGGGCCGTGCAGAACAGCCGCACGAGCCACCGGTTCACCTTGCTGAGCCAGCGGCTGCAGGGAGAAGAATTATGCTGAAATGGCTGACGGAGCTGATATATCCGCCGCGTTGTCCTGGCTGCGGCGCAGCGGTAGAACAGCACGGCCAATGGTGCCCGCAGTGCCTGGCCGCTGTCTGGCATCCCCGCCGGATCAACCGGACCCGGGCAGTGCCGCATATCGATGGCTGTTATTGTCTGGCCGATTATCGCGGGACCATGCGGAACATCCTCCATCGCATCAAATATGATAAGGCACTGCGGTATGCCGCGTCCTGCCGCTATGTATTGGACCGGTTTCCCTGGCCGGAACGGCTGGCCCACATCGATTACGTGGTTCCCGTGCCGTTGTCGCCGGAGAAACAGGCACAGCGGGGATTCAATCAGGCAGAGCTGATTTTCCGGCCCTGGGCGGAGCAGCACTGGCTCTGGTACGATGCCCTCCAGCGCGTCCGGCCCACGACAGCCCAATGGCAGCTGCGCCGGCAGGACCGGGCAGAGAATGTCAACGATGTCATGGAACTGCGGCCGGCCGGTTCCGTAGCGGGCCGGCAGATCCTGCTGGTCGATGACATCTATACGACGGGGGCGACGATGGAAGCCTGCGCCAGGGTATTGAAACGCAAAAAGGCCGCCGGCGTGACAGGTCTTGTCATCGCCAGCGGCGCTATATGATTTATCCTAATACTTCTATAAATGCCTTTACGATTTCCGGGTCGAACAACAGCCCGGACGCACTGAATAATTCCCGTATCGCCTGCTGCTTCGTCTTGGCCCAGAATTCCGTCGACGGATTGATGATCGTATCATAATAGTCGGCGACAGCGATGATGCGGGCTCCGAAGGGGATATTGGCACCCCGCAGATGTTTGGGGAATCCCGATCCATCCCACCGTTCATGATGATAGCGGATGTAGGGGATGATATCCTGACAGCAGGGGATGTTTTCCAGCATATTGCCGCCTGCTGCGGCATGGCGTTTATACTGCGCTTTTTCCGGGCGGTTCAGATAGGGCATCTTGCCCAGCAGCGTATTGGAAACGAACAACAAGCCGATATCATGGAGCAGGGCTGCGTATTTTATCTGTTCTATTTCGCTTTTCGGTAACGCCAGCTTGGCGGCGATACTGACGCTGTAATTAGCAACCTGGACGGAATGCATATACAGGCGTTGATTTTTTAGTTGTATGAATTTCAATAATTCCGCCGTAATCGTGTCCAGAGAACCCATTTCCTCCATACCGATACCGGCGGCTTGATTGAGCGATACCATATACATAGATAAACCCTTTCACAAACAGAACAGATAATCATTTAGAGCGGCGGCGGGAACGTCGTGTTTTTTGAGGATGACGCAGGATATGAAGCATTTCGGTACTGGTCTTTTTGATCTGGGCACCGGTGCTTTTCATACGCCGTACGGTCGTAATCTTCGATTTCCGCTTGGGCCGCATATCACGGATGGATCCAAAATCGCCGCGGCGGACACTGGTAGCTTTGATGCGGTCCGAATGCAGGCTGATCTTAAACGCACTCATGATACGATTGGACTGAATGTTGATATTAAAACTATAAATATCAACGGCTGTGTAGGCAAGACGTGGATAATAATGGATGATAATATGGGCATTGCGAGACATGGCAACACACGTCAATTCGTCATCGATATGGCAAAAGCTGATATTTTCTGCTGTAGAGCCCGTCATTTCAAGCGTTCGCTCTACCAAAGGCTGCAAATCTTCTGCTTTTTTGAAAATCGTTTTGCAGTTGTAAAAATCTATCAGTACATGTTTTCCTAATGTAGTATTCATTGTTTCCCACCCGTTGTTTTGTTACAGTTTATTATATAATTTTTTCCCTTTCTTGTAAATGTACATTTCAAAATGCAGATAATCCAGTGTGAACTATATGGAATCGGCCGTTCTTGTAAAACACCGATTGTATGCGGATTTCTCCATTTAATGACATAAATTATCTTTTTTTTGGCACCTGCATATGATATATACGTATATCTGTACATATGTTTGTGCCCATGCTATACTATAGTAATCAATAATAGTTATTTTTTACTTGCACGTAGTGAGGCGTTTTATGGATATCCAATCGCACTTAAATACAGATTATGATATGTCCCATCCGTTCCGCGTAGTGGCTCCCTACGAACCGATGGGGGACCAGCCGGATGCCATCCGGTCCCTGGCCGACGGAATCCGGTCCGGCCAATGGGCCCAGGTCCTTCTCGGTGCCACGGGGACCGGCAAGACCTTTACGATGGCCAAGGTCATCGAAGCCGTCCAGAAACCGACTCTGGTCATCGCCCATAACAAGACGCTGGCAGCCCAGCTGTGCAGTGAATTCAAATCGTTCTTTCCCGATAATGAAGTGGGATATTTCGTCAGTTATTATGATTATTATCAGCCGGAAGCGTATATCGCCTCGACCGATACCTATATAGAAAAAGATGCGTCCATCAATGATGAAATCGATAAATTGCGCCATTCGGCGACGATGAGCCTGTTCGAACGGCGTGATGTCATCATAGTGGCCTCCGTGTCCTGCATCTACGGGTTGGGCGACCCGGAAGATTACAGTGATCTCGTCGTCTCCCTGCGCCTGGGGCAGGAAAAACCGCAGGAAGAAATCCTCCGCAAACTGGTCGATATCCAGTACAGCCGCAATGATATGAGCCTGCAGCGCGGTACGTTCCGGGTGCACGGCGATACGATCGAAGTATTTCCGGCAGCCTTTGATAATTCCGTCATCCGTATCGAAATGTTCGGTGACGAAATCGACAGGCTCACCGAAGTGGATGTCCTGACCGGCGAAGTCATCGCCGAACGCAAGCACGTTGCCATTTATCCGGCCAGTCATTATGTGACGACAAAGGATAAGATGACCCGGGCCCTGGGGACGATTCGCGATGAACTGGAAGAACAGCTGAAGAAATTAAAGGACGGCGGCCATTTGCTGGAAGCCCAGCGGCTGGAACAGCGGACCCGCTATGATATGGAAATGATGGGGGAAATGGGCTATTGTTCGGGCATCGAAAATTATTCCCGGCATCTGGCGGGCCGTAAAGCCGGCCAGGCTCCGTACACGTTGCTGGATTATTTTCCCGATGATTTCCTCATCATGGTCGATGAATCGCACGTGACCCTGCCGCAGCTGCGGGCCATGTATGCCGGTGACCGGTCCCGGAAGGAAAGCCTCATCGAATACGGTTTCCGCCTGCCGTCGGCGCTCGATAACCGGCCGCTCCAGTTCGAGGAATTCGTAGAACGGATCAACCAGATCGTCTATGTTAGCGCGACTCCCGGTGAGTACGAAATGAAGGTCCAGACGAATATGGCCCAACAGATCATCCGGCCGACGGGGCTGCTGGACCCCAAAGTAGAAGTACGCCCCATTACCGGCCAGATGGACGACCTGCTGGGAGAAATACGGCAGCGGGCGGCAAAACACGAACGCGTGCTGGTGACGACGCTGACGAAGAAAATGGCCGAAGATTTGACGGATTACCTGACCGAGATGGGCGTCCTCGTCCGTTATCTCCATTCGGATATCGCGACGATCGAACGGGCCGATATCATCCGGGACCTGCGGGCCGGCGTGTTCGATGTCCTGGTAGGCATCAATCTGCTCCGGGAAGGGCTCGATATGCCGGAAGTTTCGCTGGTAGCCATCCTCGATGCCGATAAGGAAGGATTCCTGCGTTCCGATACGGCCCTCATCCAGACCATGGGCCGGGCGGCGCGGAACGTGAACGGTACGGTCATCATGTATGCCGACCGGATCACGGACTCCATGGCCCGGGCCATCGATGAAACGCAGCGTCGCCGCAAGGTGCAGGATGCGTACAATCAGGAACATCATGTGACGCCGAAGTCGATCCACAAAGACGTGGTCAACCTGATCGAGCTGACGAAAGTAGCGGAAAACAAAACCTCTTATGGCAGCAAGAAAAAAGCGCCGCTGACCAAGGAAGCGCTCCACAAGGTAATACAGACCATGACCCGGCAGATGAAGGAAGCCTCGAAGAATCTGGAATTCGAAAAGGCGGCGGAACTGCGGGACCGTCTGGGACAATTGCGTCAGCAGTTATCCGGTATGAACCGGGATGATACGCTGCCCAAAGAATTTCAGGGCGAAGACATGCCGCAGGCACGGTATCATCGTAAGATACGCCGCCCCGACCGCAAGCGGAAGGTATAAATTTTTACAGGAAGGGAAGCATCTCAGTCATGCTTCCCTTATCTGGTGAGGAGTATAACACAGCATATGCAGGATAAATATATTATCATTAAAGGTGCTCGTCAGAACAACCTGAAAAATATAGATGTCAAGATTCCCCGCGACAAGCTCGTCGTCTTTACGGGGTTATCCGGGTCGGGCAAATCATCCCTGGCCTTCGATACGATTTATGCGGAAGGGCAGCGGCGCTACGTCGAATCCCTGTCAGCCTATGCCCGGCAGTTCCTGGGCCAGATGGACAAACCCGATGTAGACTATATCGAAGGTTTGTCGCCGGCGATTTCCATTGACCAGAAGACGACGAGCCGCAATCCCCGCTCTACCGTGGGGACCGTCACGGAAATATATGACTATCTGCGGCTGCTCTATGCCCGGGTCGGCGAAGCCTTCTGTCCGTCCTGCGGCAAGCCCATCCGGCAGCAGACCATCGAACAGATGGCGGATTCAGTCCTGGCCCTCGGTACAGGGGAAAAGGTCATGATCATGGCCCCCGTCGTGGAAGGCCGGAAAGGGACGCAGCAGAAGGTCCTGGCCCATCTAATCAAAGAAGGCTATGTCCGTGTCCGCGTCGATGGAAATATCTATTTATTGTCTGACGATATCCCTCTGGAAAAGAATAAAAAACACACCATCGAAGTCATCATCGACAGGCTGGTCATCAAGGATAGCATCCTGACCCGTCTGACCGATTCGTTGGAAACGGCGGCTAAACTGGGGAACGGCATCGTCCATATCTTGCGGATGTCGGCGAAAACGGTCCTGACATACAGTCAGCATTTTGCCTGTCCGGACTGCCACGTCAGCCTGCCGGAAATCGAGCCTCATCTGTTTTCCTTTAACAGCCCGTTCGGAGCCTGCCCGGCTTGTTCCGGTATCGGCAGCACGATGGAAGTCGATGTCCACCTGGTGCTGCCCCATACGGATGTCTCCTTTGCCGACGGTGCCATTACGGCCCTCAGCAGCAATCCCGATGCGTGGTTCATGCGGCAGCTCGGCGGCCTGTTGCAGCCGTACGGCTATACGCTGAATAATTCGTATGAAGATCTGCCGCCGGAATTGCAGCAGAAGCTGATGTATGGTTCGGAAGATGTGTGTGTCTTTGAATATGAAAATCTTCATGGCGAAACGAAGACCTTCAAGACTCCCTTCGAAGGGGTCATCCCCATGGTGCGCCGCCGTTACCGGGAGGCGTCTTCCGATATGATGCGCGACCAGTTCGGGCAGTTCATGACGGTCAAGCCGTGTTCTGCCTGTCATGGGGCCCGGCTCAAACCGGAAGCGCTGGCCATCAAGGTCGGCGGCCTCAATATTTACGAACTGACGAGTCTGACCGTGGGGCAGATGATCCGGTTCTTTGATACGGTGGAACTGACGGAAAAACAGCAGCTCATCGGCAAGCAGATCTTCAAGGAAATCAAGGCCCGCCTGGAATTCCTGCGGACCGTAGGCCTGGAATATCTGACCTTGTCCCGTACAGCCGGTACGCTGTCCGGCGGCGAAGCCCAGCGTATCCGTCTGGCGACGCAGATCGGTTCGGGCCTGGTAGGAGTCCTGTATATCCTGGATGAACCGTCTATCGGCCTGCATCAGCGGGATAACAGCAAACTCCTCGAAGCCCTGAAGCATCTCCGTGATCTGGGCAACACCCTCATCGTCGTGGAACATGATGAAGATACGATGCGGGCGGCTGATTTCATCCTGGATATCGGTCCCGGTGCCGGCGAACACGGCGGCAGCGTCGTTGCCAGCGGTACGGCGGCAGACATCATGGCCTGCCCGGAATCGCTGACCGGACAGTATCTGAAGGGAACGAAATATATCCCGATGCCGGTGGAACGGCGTCCCGGCAACGGCACGTTCATCACCATCCGCGGTGCGGCGGAACATAATCTGAAGGATATCGACGTATCGATTCCGCTGGGAGCCCTGACCGTCGTGACCGGCGTATCCGGTTCGGGAAAATCGACGCTGGTCAATGAAATACTGTATAAGGGACTGGCAGAAGCCGTATACGGGACGCTGCACCGGCCGGGTAAATTCAAGACTATCGAAGGCACGGAATACATCGATAAGATCATCAATATCGATCAGTCGCCTATCGGCCGGACGCCGCGGTCCAATCCGGCGACCTATACGGGCGTATTCGATTTCATCCGGCAGTTGTTCAGCCAGACTGCCGAAGCCAAGGTACGGGGCTATAAAGCAGGCCGTTTCAGCTTCAATATCAAAGGGGGCCGCTGCGAAGCCTGCCGCGGCGACGGCATCATCCGCATCGAAATGAATTTCCTTCCCGATGTGTATGTACCCTGTGAAGTCTGTCACGGCGCGCGGTACAACCGGGAAACGCTGGAAGTCAAATACAAGGGGAAGAATATCTCCGACATCCTCAATATGACCGTCGACGATGCCTGTGATTTCTTTGCCCATATTCCGCGCATCCTCAATAAATTGAAGACGATCCAGCAGGTCGGACTGGGGTATATCCGCCTGGGACAGCCGGCGACGACGCTGTCCGGCGGCGAAGCGCAGCGGGTGAAACTGGCGACGGAACTGTCCAAGCGCAGCACGGGCCGGACGATGTATATCCTCGATGAACCGACGACGGGCCTGCATACGGCGGATATACACAAGCTCATGGATGTCCTGCAGATGCTCGTGGACGGCGGCGACAGCGTTGTCATCATCGAACACAATCTGGATGTCATCAAATCGGCGGATTACCTCATCGACCTGGGGCCGGAAGGCGGCGATGCCGGCGGTACCGTTGTAGCTGTGGGGACGCCGGAAGAAATATGTACCGTCCCGGCATCCTATACGGGACAATTCCTGAAGCCGGTCCTGGAACGGACGCGGCAGCTCATGGAGAAAGAGAAGGAAACCGATGGCAGTAAGTGAAGCCGTACTGGACAAAGTCCGCAATCTGACGACACAGCCCGGCGTCTATCTGTGGAAAGATGAAAAGGGACGCATCATTTATGTCGGCAAGGCCGTGAATCTCCGCAACCGCGTCAAGAGCTATGTCCGCCATGACGCTAACCGGGCTCCGAAAGTCGCGGCCATGATCAGCCATGCCATCGATTTGGAGACCATTGTCGTAGCCAACGAAATGGAAGCCCTGATCTTAGAAAATACCCTGATCAAGAAACATCATCCCCATTACAATATCATGCTCCGCGATGATAAGACCTATCCATATATCAAGGTGACGCTGCAGGAAGACTATCCGCGCATCTATATGACGCGGCGGGTCCTGCGGGACGGGGCGCGCTACTTCGGCCCCTTTGCCGATGCCGGTGCTGTCCACCGGGTCTTGAAACTGATCCAGCGGGCGTTCCACATCCGCTCCTGCCGGTCCATGCGCAGCGACAGGCCCTGCCTGCAGTATCATTTGCATCACTGCGATGCGCCCTGTGTCCACTATATTACCAAACAGGAGTACGGCGACTGGGTGCAGCAGGCAGTAGATTTGCTGGAAGGCCGCAATACCCTGACGGTGCGGCAGATACAGAACGATATGGAAGCCGCGGCGGAACGGCTGGATTTTGAAAAAGCGGCCTTGTATCGCGACCAGCTCAAAGCCATCACCGTGATACAGGAACAACAGAACATCACGCAGGTCGACGGCGGCGATATGGATGTCGTAGGCTTTGCCAGCGATGCCGGTCAGACCGGCGTACAGATCTATACGATCCGGCGGGGGAAACTGATGGGGCGGGAAACGTTCAGCCTTGATCACAGCGACGAAGAAACGGCGGGGACGCTGACCGGGGCCATCCTGGATCAGTATTATACGGGCAGTGCGTTCGTCCCCAGGGAAATCATCGTCGCGGCCATCGACGATGCAGCCGGCCATGAACGGCGCCTCAGCGCACAGAAGGGGCAGCAGGTCACGGTAATCATCCCGCAGCGGGGCATCAAGAGACAACTGCTGGCCATGGCCGAAGATAATGCCCGCGTGCTGTTGGAGCAGCGGCGCCTCCAGTGGCAGCATGATATCGACAAGACCAGCGGGGCCGTGGAATCCCTGGCCCGTATCCTCGATTTGCCGCGTCTGCCGGTACGCATGGAATGCTTTGATATTTCTCATACCCAGGGCATCGAAACGGTAGCCTCCATGGTGGTCTTTGAAAACGGCCGGCCGGCCAAGAAGGAATACCGCCGCTTTAAATTGAAGACCGTGCAGGGGAAACCCGATGATTTCAAATCCATGGCCGAAATCATGGGCCGCCGCTACGGGGAAAAAGACTGGCCCGAACCGGACCTCATCGTCATCGACGGCGGGAAGGGACAGCTCCATGCCGCTCTGCCGGTCATCCGCGATGCCGGCTGTCAGGCTCCGGTCATCAGCCTGGCCAAGCGGATCGAAGAAGTTTTCATCGAAGGCAGCAGCGAATCCATTATCCTGGACCATCATACGCCGGAATTGCAGCTCCTCCAGGCAATCCGCGATGAAGCCCATCGGTTCGCCATTACCTATCACCGCCATCTGCGGGGGAAACGGAGTCTCGTATCCATCCTGGACCATATCGAAGGCATCGGGCCGAAACGCCGCAAAGCGTTGTGGCAGGCCTTCAAGACGCTGGAAGATATGAAACAGGCGGACATCGATGCCCTGGCAGCGGTACCGGGAATGACCCGTCAGGCGGCGGAAAATGTCTATTATTTTTTCCGCCTCGGCACGGATGAAAAACGTAAATTGACAAAATAATGACAAACAGGTATTGTATTAAGTATCAATAGGAGGTGTCATATATGAAACATAAAATTCTCATGTCGCTGTGCTCGCTGGCGCTGATGGGATCCATGGCGTTTGCAGCGGGCCCGGTGACAGTCGGGAATAGTACGCCGGCCGTATATACACGGGATAACGGCAGCGAACTGACCATGCAGAGTCCGGTCGTTTCCGTACCGGGCAACGAAGCGGCCAGTCAGAAGATAATGCAGTATTTTATCGACCAGGAACAAAAATCCAAGGCGTTTTTTGAAAAAAATGCCAACAATAAGATGAAAGTGACCGAAGAAAAATCATATGTCGTTACGCTGAATGATGGCCAATACTTGTCCATCATCGATCAGGGATATATTTATTTCGATAGAGCCGCTCATCCGACGAGCTGGAAAACCGGTGTCACATTTGACGCCGCGACGGGAGACGTACTCAACTGGCAGGATCTGGTACAGCCCAAAGATGCCAAAGCGTTTACGCTGAAACGGATCAATGAAGCACTGTTGTTAAGTGATTATAAATTGTCTACGTATTTTGACGGGTTGACGGAATTACCGAAGAATTATTATTTGGACAATAAGAAGAATATCCATTTCATTTTCGGCCAATATGAAGTCGCTCCGTATTCCACGGGTATCGTCGATATCAATATGCACAAACAGGCTAAATAAGTATTGTAAAAAATGCTATATTGGATAAAAAAAGTTATTGCAAAATAATGGATGACATGGTATTATAGACACGTAGAAAATAATTAATAAAGGATATCCGTTAATAGTTTGTTTAATAGGAGGTAGTGTAAGATGGATAAATACGAATGCAGCATTTGCGGTTATATTTATGAAGAAGCAGAAGGCGATACGGACAACGGTGTAGCAGCAGGTACTAAATTTGCTGATTTGCCAGATGACTGGACATGTCCGACCTGCGGTGCAGATAAAGATTCCTTTGTCAAAATGGACTAAGTTGTATATTGAAAAGCCTGCTGCAATTTGTGCAGCAGGTTTTTTTTAAAGGGAGGAATACATCATGGATTTAAACGAAGTGCGTCAGAAAGCAAGAGAACAGATGAAGGGGTGCCATGTTTGTCCCGAATGCAACGGTAAGGCCTGTACCGGCATGATACCCGGCTTTGGGGGCCTGCGGACGGGCCGGACCTTCATGCGCAATATGGAAGCGCTGCAGGAATACGGCCTGATCATGCGCAGCATGTCCGGCGTGGAAGATCCGGATACGACGTGCGAACTGTTCGGGCATACGCTGAAGATGCCGGTACTGCTGGCACCTGTCGGCGGCATCGTCCTCAATGCCCAGGTGGAAGGGCATCCGGCGACGGTAGAAATGGAATATGATGAAGCGGTCACGCAGGCGGCTGCAGACGCCGGGACGTGGTGTTTTACCGGTGACAGCGGCGCACCGTATATGTATACCTCCGGGATCGCTGCCTGCAAAAAACGGCCGGGCAGTGTCATTCCTACCATCAAGCCTCGTGATGACAGTGAAATCATTAAAAAAGCAATCGCAGCGGAACAAGCCGGGGCACCGGCGGTGGCCTGTGATATCGATGCGGCCACGCTGATCAATATGCGCATATTCGGCCAGCCCGTAGGGCCTAAGAGTGCAGCCAGCATCGCTAAAATCGCCGCCTCCGTCCATATCCCGTTTATCGTCAAGGGTATCATGTCGCCGGAAGAAGCGGCAGCTTGTGCGGCAGCCGGGGCCAAAGCTATCGTCGTCAGCAACCATGGCGGCCGCGTCCTCGATGGGATGGCTGGTACGGCCGATGTGCTGCCGGAAATCGCTGCGGCCGTCAAAGGAAAGGTTACGATTTTTGCCGATGGCGGGATTCGTCACGGGGAAGATGTCCTGAAGATGCTGGCCCTTGGAGCCGATGCTGTCTTGCTGGGCCGTCCGGCGGCTATCGCGGCCATCGGCGGCGGTGCCGAAGGAGTCGGGATGGTATTGGATACGATGGAACGGGAACTCAAGGATGCCATGATGATCACCGGTACGGCCGACTGCCGCCATGTGGACCCGGCCATTCTGAAGCATTTCTAGAAAAAAACAGGTAACAGGTATTTTTCATATATCCGGAGGACATGCAGTGCATCATTTCCTTCGGATTTTTTTTGTGATCTGCAGGATGCCCATGATATACAAAGCGACGGCAATCCAGGTGAAGACAAAAGTGATGAGCAGGGGCTGCGTCAGGGCTTCGCCGGTGAGCAGGCCGATGATCATGGAAATGCCCGGAGCCAGATACATACAGATGCCGGAGACGGTGACCGGAGCGCCTTTCATGCCTGCCGTAAAGAACAGCATGGGGACAGCGGTGACGATGCCCGTGGCCGGCAGGAGCAGCCAGCTCCAGCCGTGGAGGACGCCGGCGGCACCGATGCCGTTCATTTCACTATAGGCGATGAAGGCGAGGGACAGGGGTACCATGGAAAAGGATTCGATGAATACGGAGACCTGGCTGTCCAGGGTGATTTTCTTTTTTAATATGCTGTAAGCCGCCCAGGTCGAGCAGATGAGCAGTGCTAGCCATGGTATCTGGCCGTACAGGAAGAATGCGATGAACAGTCCTGATGAGGCGAAGGCAATGGATAATTTCTGTAACGGGTTCAGATGTTCATGGAAAATGAGGGAGCCGCAGAGGATGACGACGATGGGGTTGATGAAATAAGCCAGGCTCGACTGGAGGATATAGCTGTGGGTCATGGCATAAATGAAAGAACCCCAGTTCATCGTCACCATGATGCAGGCACCAGCGATGAAGGGCCATTCCTTCCGGTCCCGGACCAGGTCATGCAGGTGCGGCAGCAGGTGTTTCTGGAGGATCAGGCCGTAACAGAATAGTGCTGACCAGACGATCCGCGTCGCTAAGATATACAGGGACGGCACGTCCTGCAGCAGCATCCAGAATAGAGGCAGGAGCCCCCAGATGACTTGTCCGGTCAGGGTATAGAGGATATATATATTCATATGGATATGTTCAAGTCCTTTCTGATGAAAAATAAGATATATCCTAGTATAACAAGAAACGGACGCCGCCTCAATGATGATAAAAATGCAATAATAATATAATTTTTAATTTTAATTAATAATAACAAAATAATAAAATTAGAAATGAAAGAACACATAAATCATAAAATATTTAAATATATAGCGATAAACTCTTTACAAAATTCATTTCTAGCGTATAATGTAATCAACGTTAAGCATGCAATAGGGGTAAGCTTAACGAGCGAATACAAGGAGGGGGATATCATGATGAATCATGACGTAAAGACATCTAATGGAAATGTTGCTGTATATCAGAAACAAGGGGGAATGCAGCAGTTCTTCAGTGGGGCCGGATTGGCTGAATTGGCAGTCGGGACTGTTCTGGGGCTGGCTATCTGCCTGGCTGCCGGCACATCGGCAGACGCGTTTGCCGGGCCTTCATTGATTATGTCTGTATTGATTGCCTTATTAATGTTCCGATAATTATTTTAAAATATAAAAAAACCGCGAGGAAGCGGTCGTTAACCGGCGCTGGCTTGCGGTTTTTTTATTTGGCTGGAAAGAGAGATTGAAGGGAAGCATATGACAAAGGAAATATTCAGGACGAAAAGTATTAATGAATTCATATCAGAAACAAAACAGGATGGCGGCATGAAACGGGTATTGGGGACGTTTGAACTGACCATGCTGGGCATCGGCTGTATCGTCGGCACGGGAATTTTCGTCATTACCGGCATTGCCGCAGCGAATTTTGCCGGTCCGGCCCTGGTGGTGTCTTTTATCATTGCGGCCATAGCCTGCGGCTGTGCGGCATTGTGTTATTCGGAATTTGCCGCCATGGTTCCTGTCGCCGGCAGTGCCTATACGTATGGGTACGTGGCCCTCGGTGAATTCTGGGCCTGGGTCATCGGTTGGGACCTGGTGCTGGAATATACACTGGCACTCAGTACCGTTGCTATCGGCTGGTCTTCTTATTTTACGAATATATTGACGAATCTGGGGCTGACATTACCGCAGGCGTTCATTATGTCTCCGGAAGAAGGCGGCATGATCAATGTACCGGCTATGGCTATTATCTGGATTATAACCCTGATCAATATCAAAGGCATTACGCAGAGCTCGTTTGTCAATAATGTTATCGTCGTCATTAAGCTGGCCGTCGTCGCGTTATTCATCGGACTCGGTGTCAGCCATGTCGATGCGGCCAACTGGACGCCGTTCATGCCATATGGCTGGTCTGGCGTATTTACGGGCGCATCCATCATCTTCTTTGCCTATATCGGTTTCGATGCCGTTTCTACGGCAGCCGAAGAAGTAAAGAATCCGCAAAAAGATTTGCCCCGCGGCATTATCTGTTCATTGATTATCTGTACGATTTTGTATATCATCGTATCGGCTATCCTGACCGGTATGGTTCCGTATCTCGATTTTAAGAATACGGCTGCACCGGTAGCCTTTGCCCTGCAGAGTGTCGGGTACGGCTGGGGTGCTGCCGCCGTATCGGTCGGCGCGATTTGCGGGATTACGTCGGTATTGCTGGTCATGTGTCTCGGCCAGAGCCGCATCTTGTTCGTCATGTCCCGCGACGGCCTGCTGCCGAAATTCTTTGGCCGTATCAATGCGAAGACCAAGACTCCGGTCCGCAGTTCGCTGCTCGTCGCCGTCATTTCTTCCGTACTGGCCGGCGTCGTGCCGATCAATGTCGTGGCTGAAATGGTAAATATCGGGACGCTGGCGGCATTCATCATCGTATCAGCATCGGTCATCGTGCTGCGGAAAAAAGCACCGGACCGCATTCGTCCGTTCCGTTGCCCCTTTGTTCCCGTGGTACCGGCACTGGCCATTATTTTCTGTGGCATCCTGGTCATCATGCTGCCGACCATTACGCAGATCCGTTTTGTCGTCTGGCTGGCTGTCGGCCTGGCTATTTATTTCGGCTACGGATATCAGCACAGTATCATTACGCAGGTGAAGAAAGGAGCTCTTCATGCGGCAGCTGTTCCGGCAGCAGCGGATACGCCGGCGGCGGAACAGAACGAATCAACAGAGGCTTCACATGTGCGTTAGCACGTGTTTCTCATACTTATGCATAAGTATATTCGAGGATACACCGGTCATCTCCCTGACTGGTGTATTTTTTTTGAAGAAACCGGGTGCTCCCTACGAAAGAAGGCGGATATCATGTATAATGGAATTAATCACAAGAGAAGGAAGGATACTACTATGGTCAAACGACATATATATATCATTGCCTGCGGCGGCACCATCGCCGGGGCAGCCGGAACGGCCGATGACCTGACGGGATACACGGCCGGGGCGGTAGCGGTGGAAGATTTGATCGCTGCCGTACCGCAGCTGTCGGAAACGGCGTTTATAGAAGGCGAGCAGTTCTGCAGCATCGACAGTTCCGATATGACGGAAGAGTTATGGCTCCGCCTGGCGCAACGGGTCCAGACGATAGCGGATATCGATGATATCGATGGCATCGTCATCACACACGGTACGGATACGATGGAAGAAACGGCGTATTTTCTCAGCCTGACCGTGCATACGGAAATCCCCGTGATCCTGACCGGCGCGATGCGTCCGGCTACGGCCATCAGTGCCGACGGGCCGTTGAATCTGCTGGAGGCAGTGCAAACGGCGGCCTGGCCGGAGTCCAGCCGCTATGGGGTGCTGATCGCCATGAACGGGACCCTGCAGGCGCCCCGCTTCGTTGAAAAAACCGATACGACCCATGTGGATACGTTCCGCAGTCGTCAGATGGGCTGCCTGGGATTTATCCAGGACGGACGTCCCTGGTTTTATCAGATGCCGGTGCAGCTGTATAATCAGACCTCCTGTTTCTCCTGTGCCGGCCTGAAGGAACTGCCCAAAGTAGGCATCGTATACGGGTATGTCGGCATGGATGGGGCTGTCCTGGATGCCATGGCTGCTGCCGGTGCCCGGGCCGTCGTCGTCGCCGGGCTGGGCCATGGCCGCATGCCGGCGGCCATCTGGAAAAAAGCGCAGCAATTGATGGAACGGGGCATCTATATCATCCGGGCCAGCCGGGTACTGGGCGGCATCGTTACGGCCGTACCGGAATATGACGGTACGATTTGTGCGAACACCCTGACGCCGCAAAAAGCAAAGATACTGATGCAGCTGATTTTGCTCCGTACACAGGATAAACGGGAAATACAGGATTTCTTTCAGCTGTATTGACCGGACGGTATCTTGTTCTGTACCCCGCAGTGTGATAAAATGATAAAGATATGATGAATCAATATTCAGAGACGTATCTATCATGATAGTGACAGGAGAGATGATAATGAAGAAGTATACAAAAATGTTGGCTGCCGCCGCGCTGGCTGCGACAATGGCCACATCGGCTTTTGCTGCAAATACATCGACAGGCCTTACTGATATCAATAATTACTGGGGAAAAACAGCCATCCAGTATTTTTATGATAACCATTATGTCAGCGGCTCCAACGGCCAGTTCCGGCCGAACGAAAATATTACGCGGGAAAGCGTAGCGGCCATCATCAATAACATGATCGGCGAAGACTCCCAGATGACGACGACGAAATTTACCGACGTCAAAGGACGCTGGTCGGAACGGGCTATCGCTTCCCTGGTAGACAAGCAGATCATGAAAGGATACAGCAATAATACGTTCAAACCGCAAGAACAGCTGACCCGTGAAGAATTCGCCGTCATCGCTTATAATTATATGAATTATAAGGGACTGACGACACTGGATTCGTCCGTGCCGTTTGCCGATGAAAGCAAAATATCTTCATGGGCTAAAAAAGCCGTCGATGCCATGTCCGCTGCCGGCTATATGAAAGGCGATGCGAAGAACACCTTTAATCCCAAGGCGAATATTACCCGCGGCGAAGCGGTGAACGTATTGTACCGTATGACCAGCGGCGTAAAAGAAACGACAACCGGCCAGGATACACTGGAAACCAAAGCATTCAAGGATATCAAGGATGTATACGGTTCAGTCAAGTCGTTTGCTCAGGATGGCATCATGTACTGGCAGGGAGATACACTGCACATAGGCGTCAAGACGCAGAAAAACAAGGAAAAGCTGGAAGATGCCATTGCGTCCGATTCAACGATTTCAACGGGAGCGGTCAACGTCCAGACGTCGACATACAGCTATAATGATTATAAAAATCTGGCCAGCCGTGCCGAAAAGATTTATAAAGCAACGGAACCGACGAATACGACCATCCAGACCGATGTGGATTATGTCAATGAAAAAATCGTCCTTACGGTTCCCTCTATTTCCAAAGAAACTCAGACGAATCTGAATAAAGAATTTGGGAAGGCTCTGCGCATTGTTATCCAGTAGGCCCGGCAAAGGAGAAAATGAATGAAAGCGAAATCAATAGCTGCCATATTGGCGGCGATGGCCGTGATGGCCGCAGGTACGACAGTGTTGGCCGATGCGCCGTATACGGATCTGGGCGGCATGAACGATACGACTGCCGTAGACTATCTATATGATACGAAATGTCTTTCGTTTGTGACCGGGAACCAGTTTCGTTCCCAGGATGTGATGACCCGCGGCGATGTGGCACAACTCGTGTATGATGTCTCGGCCAATATACCGCTGGCGACGGGCAATCTTTCCGATGTGGCCCAGGGAACAGCCAATGATGTCATGACTTCGGTTGCGGCCCAGGGCATATTGAAAGGGTATGAAGACGGTTCGTTCCATCCCGATGAACGGGTGAGCCGGGAAGAATTCGCATCGGTCCTGTACCGGTATTTGAAATATAACGGCATGGCCGATATGGATGAAGTGGTCAAGCCCTACAGTGATGAAGCAGCTGTCGCACCGGACAATCAGCTTGCCGTCCAGGTACTGCACAGCAAGAATATCATGGTGCCGGCAGATAATCAGTTCCGTCCCAAAGAAGGGATGACCCGGGGAGATGCAGCGCAGGTCATGTACCGGCTGATGCATTCAGAAGGCGATTATGTGTCCCATGTCCAGGTAGAAACGCAGATGCTGCGTATCCTGAACGCGGAATACGGATCGGCACCCCAGTATTTCCGTCAGGGAACGATGTATTGGAATGGCGATACACTGGTCCTGGGAATCAAGGGTGGTCCCAGCCGGTATTTGAAACAGCGTATCAAAAAAGATATGTCCCGTCCGGATGTGGTCGTGATCCGCTCGGCTAAATTGGGCCGTAGCGAATATGACCAAATCATGAACCGGGCTATCAATGCCCTCGTTTCCAGCGAAGGGGTACAGAATTATGTAGGAGCCGTGCCGGATTATGTCCATGAACAGATCGTGCTTACGGTCAAACGGCCGGTAAGCCAGGCGACACTTGACGAAATAGCGTCCCGTATCGGTGCCGGATTGGTCCGCATAGAAAGCCAGGACAGTATTCGGGAAGCACAGCTGGCGCAGTCGGCTGCGTCTTCGTCCCAAACAAAGAAAACCACGGGGGATACCGTTACCTATTCGCCGTTGATCGACCAGTCGACCAATGATGCTATTCAGTATGTACAGGATGATATCTTGAAGTAAGACCTGATTTACATATAAAAATACCCTGCCCGGGCGGGCAGGGTATTTTCCGTAACGTTAGTACGGACCGGCATTTGAAAGAGTCATGTAAACAGAGCGGTCAATTCCGATACGGAGTCTACTAAATAATCGGGATGCAGGGTCTCCAGGAACGATTTGTCCCGGAATCCCCAGGTGACCAGTACGGAATCGAGGCCGGCATTGGATGCGGTCTGACGGTCTACTTCGGAATCGCCGATATACACGGCATCGTTTTTGGAGACGCCCAGCCGCTTCAAGGATTCCCAGACCATATCCGGCGTTGGCTTTTTACGGTACAGCGGGGATTCACCCATAGAAAAGTCGACGAGGCCGGCAAAGAAATCGTCGTGGAGCTCAGATACGGCCGTTTGTCCTTTGTTGGATACGACAGCCATCTTATAGCCAGCCTGGCGCAAGCGTTTGAGCATATCCAGGATGCCGTCGTAGGGGAAGGTAGTGCCCCGGCAATGCGTACTGTAGTAGGTGCGGAATTCGTCGGTCAGCTCATGCTGTAATTCCGGAGATGTGCCGGCGGCCGCGCGTTTGATCAGGCCGACATAGCCGTAGCCCAGACAGGCACGAACCTGCCGGGTCGTTTTTTCAGGCAGGGAATGGCGTTGAAAGATAAGATTTAAACTGTGTGTTAATTCATCTAATGTATTTAGGACGGTACCGTCCATATCAAAAATAATGGCTTTATAGTGTTTCATCGTATTGGCAAATGCCATTGCCTCCTTTTTTTATGATATGAGGATTACAGGATTTATTATACTGGCAATGATTATTTTTGTCTATGCGTTCCATCAGGATCCGCTGTTGACAGCATGGCTGCCGGCAGACAGGATAAAGCGGTTTGCCCTGTAAAGACACTAGTCACTGGGTATCAACTATGTTACAATGAGAAAAGATATTTTGAGATAGTTTAAGGATAGGGGAGAGGATGACATGACAAATTTTTTACCGTATGCTATTGTAGCTGGTATTGTAATTGTCTTTTTTGCAGTTTGCTATATCTTATATTCCGGGAATGGTTCCCGTTCAACGAAAAAGAGTGAGACCCAGCAGAGCGGCCATAAATCGCCGATCAAACCGATGAGTCATCAGCAACAGGTATCAGCCCATCATACGGCGGTACGTCATCAGCAGCCGGTGAAGGAAGATACGGCACCGCTGCCTCATATTACGACGGTAACCGTGCGGGAACGGAAGGAACATCCCGATGAAACCGCGTTCGTTACGACAAAAGGGGAAGCAGTACGTCGTGACGGCCGGATCGTATATAAAGAATCATCGCAGCAGGGACACAGCGGCAAAAAGGAAGATCTGGATGCTACGCGGGTGCTGACGCGGGATGAAATCCTCGCCGCTATGGATAAAATCGATAAAGAGGAAGCTGCCGCCTATGAAGCGCGCAGCGAAGAAGCCCGAAAAGAACGGCAGCATCAGAAGGACGAATCCCGCAGAGAAGACAATGAGCGCCTTGATCTGGACCGTAAACTGCGGGCTCAGAA
The DNA here is from genome assembly GCA_022641375.1 of Megasphaera sp. Taxonomy (GTDB): domain Bacteria; phylum Bacillota; class Negativicutes; order Veillonellales; family Megasphaeraceae; genus Megasphaera. Next base: position 39,435 of record JALCDF010000007.1, read on the forward strand.
TGAAAAAGCCAAGACACAGCATAAAAAAGATCAGGCCCGTTTCCAGGAAAAGGAACGCTGGGCTGATCAAATTTCCGAAACAGAAGAACAAGAACCATCCCTGGCAGATATGGCTGCCGTTGTCAGTGCCGATCTGAATGCCAAACAGGGGCAGGACGGCTCGCAGCCAGCACATCCGGCCAAACGTCATATCCTCAATGAAGTCATGAAAGAAACGGCCCGCAGCCGGAAACAATCCGTTGCCACTGCTGCGGACGATATACAGCCGGATCAGCCGGCATCTGCACCGGCAGGGGATGAAACGGTTCGTTTCGATGCGCCGCCGGCAGCTCCCCAAAAGCAGTCCGCAGGTGTTCCGGAAGAAACGATGATCGTCCGTCCCGTGTCTCCGGCAGCTCCTAAAACGCAGGCGGCTGAATCATCTGTACCGAAACGGGAAAAGCAAGCGGCGGCACCGGTTTCCGATGAAACACAGATCATCAATCCCGTCCATGCTCCTAAAAAAGAAACGATTGCGGCAGCGGTAGCAGCTACACTGGGACAGACCCGGCGCCTGGATTCCGCTCCCATTGCCCGGGCTGTCAGCGCGGCTAAACAGGCGCAGTCCGCACCTAAATCCGCGGCGGCACCAGCCATCAAAGAAACATCCCATCTCAGCCCCTGGGGAAACGATATCTTCAGTGCCAAGACCAAGGGCGAAGCTATCGCCAGCCATGCGCACCACGCTTCGATTTGGGAAGAAGCATCGGCTGATTCGCCGATCATCAAACAATGTGTTACTCATTTCCTCAGCCAGTATGGCATTGTTACCCCGGAAATGCAGCAGCAGGCTGAATATATTACAGCAGCCGCGTTCCAGCAGATTGGCTGTGCCAATGACAGCGACCGCCAGAAAGCGCTGGCACCGCTCATCGTCCAGGAATCCTTACAGAACGTGCAGAAGGCCTATGCGGCGCATCCGGAAAAATATGCGGCATCTATCGCCTTGCGGGCATTCCATGATATCGTCTGCTGTTCAGCTGTTTCTACGCGTCATCTGGTGGCGATAGATGCATTGAAAGTCATGCCGTATCTGTTGACCTACCATTTCAAGATATTATCCGTCTTATTGTTGTTCCTGTATTCACGGAATGCACATAATGTGGATAAGGAAACAATCTGCCAGTACATCGATAAATATGTACTGCCATTCCTGGATGGATTTCCGACGGAACGGCCGTATTACCAGCAACTCGATTATCTGCACTGTACGGCTTTTGAAGGAAAAGAGACTCATTTTGCCGAAATCTTGTCCGATTCCTATCCGCTGATTTTCCGGTACCGGGGCTTCACGGAAGAAGAATTGCGCAAAGCGCTGCAAGGTCGGCGTATGCCGTCTGAATTCATCGTCCAGTCGTTTAATTCGCCCTTGTATAAATTAGCGATTGTCGATGAATCCATGGCCACGCGGCTGTTCCGGATGACCGGCATCAGTGATCGCACGGTACAGGACCACCTGCTGCGGCTGGCTAAGAAACGGCCGACGTCTTTCCGTGGCGAAGAAGCCCTGGATATCATGGAAGATATTTCACCGATCCTGGCTGATCTGGGCGACATCTGGGATAGTTCCATGTTGCGTGTTTCTACCTTATCGCTCCTGGGCCTGTACCTGGCACAGGGATATATCAAGGAACGCATCGGCGAAGAATTTGATTTATCAAGGTGGTTTGATTAAGGAGGGAAATCCATTGAAAAGAATTCGTAAAGCGGTTATTCCTGCAGCCGGGTATGGGACTCGCTTCCTGCCGGCAACAAAAGCTACGCCGAAAGAAATGCTTCCTATCGTCGACAAACCGACGATCCAGTATATCGTAGAAGAAGCATTGCAGAGCGGAATTGAAGAAATCCTGATCATCAGCGGCCATGCCAAACGGGCGATTGAAGATCATTTTGATACCAATCCCGGACTGGAAATACATTTACAGGAACATCATGATACGGAACTTCTTAAAATAGTCCGCAGTATTTCTGAAATCAATATCCATTATATCCGTCAAAAGCATATGCGCGGGTTGGGGGACGCAATCTTATGTGCCCAGTCGTTCATTGACGACGAACCTTTTGCCGTGCTTTTAGGGGATGATGTCGTGTATAACGATCCGCATCCGGCCCTGCGCCAGATGATCGATGTGTACAACGATATCGGAGCGACTATCCTGGGTTGCCAGGAAGTAGCGCAGGATAAGGTGTCAGCCTACGGCATCGTCAAAGGCGTGCCCGTCGAAGGCAAGCCGGTCCTGAAGGTGACGTCTATGATCGAAAAGCCGTCGATTGAAGAAGCGCCGAGCCGCATCGCCGCGTTGGGACGATACATCATCACTCCCGATGTGTTTGAAGTCCTGAAGCGGACCGAACCGGGCAAGGGCGGCGAAGTCCAGCTGACCGATGCCCTGAATACCATGGCGGCCCGGGAATCCGTGTATGCCTATTGTTTTGAAGGCAAACGGTACGATTTGGGCGACAAACTGGGATTTTTAAAGGCGACGGTCGAATATGCCCTGCGGCGTCCCGATTTGGGCGGTCCGTTCCGGGAATATCTGAAGTCCCTGGTCGGTCATATATAAGCGGAATACCGCTTTTGTTTCCATAGGACAGAAAGACAAAGACACCGCATATAAACTACACTGCAAAGGTGTTGATTGCTTTTGCGGTCCATGGTATAATAGAGCTGGAAAAATAGTAATCATAGGGATTACAGGTCCTATAGAGAGAGGTGTCATCATGAAAACAGAAGAAGGAACCATTTTATCCATTGGCGAAGATGGGTTGGCAGAAATAAAAGTCGGTCGTCATTCTGACTGCATTGCCTGCGGTGCTTGCGCGGGGTCGGAAAATATCGTGATCAAAGCGTTGAATCCAATCGGTGCGAAAGTAGGGCAGCATGTGAAGTTCGAAGTGCGGGAAGTCAATATCGTAATAGGTGCGTTTGTCTGTTTTGTCATGCCGCTTCTCGTCGCGGCAGCAGGGGCGTTTGCCGGGTATTGGTACAGTACGATCCAGAATGTTGATTATGTGCAGTATGCGAGTATCGGCGGCATCGCCGGGTTCCTGTTGGGAGCTGTCGGCGTCAAGCTTTTTGACCGGTCGCTGACAAATGATGTCAATGCCAAACCGAAAGTTACGGAAGTTTGTGAAGGTGCGAAGCCCCATATATAGGGTTTGAACGGATGACAGAAAAAAGACTGCTGCTGGATACCGAAACGATATTCAGCAACAGTCTTTTGTTTATTCTTCCGGCAGGTGATCTGCCAGCAGTAATGCGGTGCCATCGCCCATGGTAATGGCGGTGATATGGAATACGCTTTCCGTATCATTCAGATCCGTACGGTTGATGATGCTGTACTGCGAAGGAATAAAGGGATTGAGGAGGAACTGGCTCGTGCGATTTTTACCGGAGGTATCCGGTGTCAGCCGTACGTCGCCGGAATACAGGACGGCGTGATCCGATGCGCGCCGCAGTTCATAGGTGCCGCGGGTTTCCTGGATGGGCTCCGGAAGCGAAGCGAATACAGGCGTATATTGGATGCGCAGGAAGGTCTGCCGGGAATCGGCATCGCGGACCAGACGGGCGGATACATCGCGGATTTTTACGGCCTGGTCCAGTTTCTTCTGGATGGTTTCGTTATAGGCTGCCAGACGGTCGGTATAGGCCGTTTGCAGGGTATCGGTCAGCCCGGACGCATCGGCCAGGCCGATGATATGCCAGGACCGGCTGCCGGCCCGTTCCCATGACACGGTGACGGGGACGGAGGTTTGCAATACGGTATTATAAAAGGTCAGGGTCATTTCGGCATAGCCGTCTTTTGTCTTATGGCTCCAGGATGCCGATTGATACTGCCAGCCGTCGGTAGGAAGGGGAAAGTCCAGCGATTTCAACCGGTCATCGACGGATTTTTTGGCTTGCTGCCAGTCATCGCCGCTCGTATCCCCGCTGAGGGCACCGTGCAGTAAAGTGGTCATATCAGCGGCAAAGTCATTGCGCAACGGCATCCAGGCAAGCTGCAAAATCATTTTGGCAGGAGTGCTGTCGTTGTTTTTGGTGGCGATGCCGTCATATAGTTCGGCGGCCATGTTTTTTTCATCGATCATGGCATCGAGCGTATCCGTATCGCCGCTGCGGGCGGCGGTGATGATGACCTGCAGGGAGTATTCAGGAGTCTTCATATAGACATTTCGATAGGCCCAGAGGGCGCTTTCAATGCAAAGGAAGAGGATACATACGGCGAGAAAAATCTTCCCGTCCGGTACAGGCAATCTATAGTTTTTCATATCTGTGCCTTCTTTTCGATATATAGCGGAATAGGCATGAAAAAATAAGCAGGATACCTATCCGGCGTTAGAGTATATGTTATTCCTTATAATTATAGCACACTCCGTGGAGAGGAAAAATAATAATTTTATAGAATTATATAATTATACTGTGCAAAATGTATTATAATGAATATACAAAGTCAGTCAAAGGAGTGATGGATTTGATTACCTTACATGATATAACGAATGAGCAGACGTATACGGTAGAAGAAGGAACGACGCTGTTGCAGATCAGCAATGAAAAAAATAAAGATGCCGATCCCCGCATTGCCGTAGCCTTATATAACAATGAATTCGTGGGACTCCAGTCCAAAGTGGATGCGGACGGCGATATCCGCTGGTTCTCCGTAGCTACGCTGGAAGGCAATCAGTGTCTGGTCCGTACGGCCATCTTCCTGCTGGTCCGTACGGTCAGCGACCTGTATCCGGAAGGCAAGGTGTTCGTCAAGCATGCGTTGCGCAAATCGCTGTACTGCGAACTCAGTATCGGCCACACCGTGACGGTCAAAGATGTGGATATGATCAAAAAACGGATGCAGGAAATCGTCGATCAGCAAGAACCGATCATCCAGGTATTCGCCAGCACGGAAACAGCGATGGCGATGTGCCGCAACCGCAACATGAAACTGGAAGAAGAATTGCTGGAACATGTGGATCAAACCAATATCATGGCCTATCAGTGCGGCCGGGTATTCGATTACTATATGGGCCCCGTCCTGCCGGATATGGGCTATATCACCTGTTTTAATTTGCGTTCCTATGCACCCGGCGTCATCCTGGAAACGCCGACGGCGGATCAGCCGGACAGCCTGCCGCCATATAAGGAGATACCTAAGATGGCCCGGCTGTTTCTCGATGCCGAAGAATGGGGCCGCATCGTCCGTTGTGAATATGTGTCTGATTTGAACCATTATATTACGGATGGGACCATCCAGGATATCGTCGATATGGCCGAAGCCCTGCAGGAAAAGAAGATGGCAGAAATAGCTGACTATATCGTGACCCAGCGTCCGACAATCAAGGTAGTGCTCATCGCCGGCCCGTCTTCTGCCGGCAAGACGACGTTCTGCAAGCGGTTGACGACGCAGCTACGGGTCGTCGGGCTGCGGCCGGTCAAGATTTCACTGGATGATTATTTCTATAACCGGGAAGACACGCCGCGCAATCCCGATGGCAGCTACGACTTCGAATCGTTGCGGGCCATCGATGTGCCGCTCTTCAATCAGCAGGTCGATGATCTGCATCAGGGCAAGGAAGTCCGCCTGGCCCGGTTTGATTTTGTCAGCGGTACCCGTTATTTTGATGAAAAACCGGTTCGTCTCGATCCGGATCAGCCGATCGTCGTGGAAGGGCTCCATGCGCTCAATGATTCCCTGACCTACATGATGCCGCGGTACGAAAAATATAAGATTTCCCTGGGGGTCCTGACGCAGATCCGCATCAACGACCACAACCGTATTTCCACATCGGACACGCGGATCATCCGCCGCATGGTACGGGATCAGCAGTTCCGCGACCGGGGCCCGACGGCTACGATGGAAATCTGGGGCGATGTACGGCGCGGAGAAGAAACCAATATTTATCCCTATCAGGAAGATGCCGATACGATTTTCAATACGGCGCTGCCGTATGAACTGTCCGTGCTCAAACCGTATGTACAGCCGCTGCTGGAATCGATCAGGCAGGACAGCCCGCATTATGCCGAAGCCCAGCGGCTCCTCCGATTCTTGAAGCCGTTCTATGGTATCGATTCGCATATCGTACCGCCGAATTCTCTCCTGCGTGAATTCATCGGCAAAGACCATCAGCCACAGCCGGCCGGCGAATAAGCCGTGAGGGGGACGTCTTTTCCCGTTTTGCAATAAATGATATGGTTCAAATATGATAATGTCTATATATATCACAAATGATTATGTCCAAATTCAAATTAATCCTGTATACTAAAACCTCAACCAAAAACAATGAGGTGATTATTATCAGAAAGGTTCTCCTGACCATGACAGAAAATGAAAAA
>JALCDF010000008.1 GCA_022641375.1 Megasphaera sp.
GGAATTCAAAGACATGGATAAAGCGAAAAGCTTATTTTCCCTGTTGGAAGAACAGGATGTTGTGACCAATCTGCTTTATGATGGCGAGAATGACCAAAATCAGGCAGTGACGGTACGGATTGGCGAGGAAGCGAAATTATCTCCCATTAACGATTGCAGCATCATTGAAGCCACATTCAAAGCCAATGATGTCGTCATTGGGAAAATTGCCGTTCTGGGTCCGACCCGGATGGAATACGGCAAGATAATCGGTCTTTTAGATTTTATGAAACAGCATGTAACCAATATCTTAGAGCATTATCATAATGATACATAGTGTATCAGGGAATCCCTGGTACATGATGAGGGAACGCTAAGAGCCATACAGATGCATGCTGGTGTCCACAATAGATGGGAGATAGATAAGTGCTATGAGCAAAGATACGAAAAAAGAAAACGAACAGGCAACGCAGGATGAAGCAGTAAAGGAAACAGCTGAAAAGGTGAATGAAGCAGCGGATACACAGACTACAGATACTAAGGATACGGCAGATGAAGGAAAAGCAGCCGATACAGAAACAGCTGCTTCAACGGATGCCAAACAACAGGTGGAAGCAGCTGTTGCGGATATGAAACAACGCTATATGCGCCTGCAGGCTGATTTCACTAATTTCAAGAAACGCACATCGACAGAAAAATTGCAGATTGCCGAAGTTGTAAAAATGGATTTGTTAAAAAACATTTTACCTATTATGGATAACTTCGAACGGGCGCTGCAGGTACCGCAGGATAAGCAGACAGACGATGTCAAATCCTTTGTGGATGGATATGCCATGATTTATAAGCAATTTACGACAGTCCTGGAAAAGGAAGGCGTTACTAAAATCGATGCTGTCGGCAAACCGTTTGATCCGATGTATCATGAAGCAGTCATGCGTGTCGCGAACGATGAATACGAAAACGACACCATTGTCGAAGTATTACAGGAAGGGTATCTGCTGGGTGATAAAACATTGCGCCCGGCTATGGTTAAAGTCGCATTTAACGGTTAATTATCGTAATATATTAGAGGAGGAATTTTATCATGAGTAAAGTAATTGGTATTGACTTGGGCACGACGAACTCGGTTGTAGCTGTTATGGAAGGCGGCGAACCGACGGTTATTACGAACACAGAAGGTTCACGGCTGACACCGTCTGTTGTCGGTTTTTCCAAGACGGGTGAACGTCTTGTCGGCCAGCTGGCAAAACGTCAGGCTGTATCTAATCCGGAAAATACGATTGCATCTATCAAACGTCATATGGGCGAAAATTATACAGTAGATGTCAATGATAAAAAATATACACCGCAGGAAATTTCAGCTATGATTTTGCAAAAGCTGAAAGAAGATGCAGAAGCATATTTAGGCGAAAAAGTAACGCAGGCTGTTATTACCGTTCCGGCATACTTCAATGACGGGCAACGTCAGGCTACAAAAGATGCCGGTAAGATTGCCGGTCTTGATGTGCTGCGTATCGTCAACGAACCGACAGCAGCAGCATTGGCGTATGGCCTTGATAAAGGCGGCGACGGCAAGATCCTGGTATTTGACCTTGGCGGCGGCACGTTCGATGTATCTATCCTTGAATTAGGCGAAGGCGTATTTGAAGTAAAGGCTACCAATGGCAACACCCATCTTGGCGGCGATGACTTCGATGAAAATGTCATGAATTGGATGATCGCTGAATTTAAGAAACAGACCGGCATCGACCTTTCCAAAGATAAAATGGCGGAACAACGGTTGAAGGAAGCTGCTGAAAAAGCTAAAATCGAATTGTCTACTGTCCTTTCGACAAACATCAACCTGCCGTTTATTACAGCAGATGCTACGGGCCCGAAACATTTGGATTTGAATCTGACTCGTGCTAAATTCAACGAATTGACAGAAGATCTGGTGCAGGCTACCATGGAACCGACTCGCAAGGCTATTGCTGATTCCGGCTTGTCCATCAATGAAATTGATAAAATTATCCTTGTCGGCGGTTCCAGTCGTATCCCGGCTGTCCAGGATGCCATTAAATCCATCCTCGGCAAAGAACCGAGCAAAGGTGTCAACCCTGATGAATGCGTTGCTATCGGCGCTGCTGTTCAGGCCGGCGTCCTCGTAGGCGATGTAAAAGATGTATTGCTGTTGGATGTTACGCCGTTGTCCCTGGGTATTGAAACCCTGGGTGGTGTATTCACTAAGATTATTGACCGTAATACGACTATCCCGACTTCGGGCAGCCAGGTATTCTCTACGGCTGTTGATAACCAGCCGTCTGTTGATGTCCATGTATTACAGGGCGAACGTGAAATGGCTGCAGATAACAAGTCCTTAGGCCGTTTTGAATTGACGGGAATCCCGGCAGCACCGCGTGGAGTACCTCGTATCGAAGTTACATTTAACATCGATGCTAATGGTATCGTCAATGTAGCTGCTAAGGATCTCGGTACTGGCAAGGAACAGAAGATTACGATTAAATCTTCTTCGGGACTCGATAAAGGTGAAATCGACCGCATGGTCAAAGAAGCCTCTGCCCATGAAGCAGAAGATAAGAAACGTAAAGAAGGAATCGAAGCAAAGAACAATGCGGATTCTCTTATTTATCAGGCAGAAAAAACCATTAAGGATTTGGGAGATAAAGCAGATGCTTCCAAAGTTTCTGAAATCAAGAGCAAGATTGCCGAATTGAAAGAAGCCGTAAAGAGTGAAGATTCCGATAAGATCAAAGCAGCATCGGAAGCATTGACGAAACCGCTCTATGACTTGACCAGTGAAATGTACAAACAGGCTGATGCACAGCAACAGCAACAGCAGGCACAGCCAGGTGCACAGCAGGCCGGTTCGCAGCAGAGTCAGGATACACAGCAGAAAGATGAAAAAGTAGTCGATGCGGATTATAAAGTAGTCGATGACGACAAAAAGTAAGATAGATAAGAGGGGCTGCCCATTATGAGTAAAAAAGATTATTATGAAATCCTTGGTGTTCCCAAAGACGCCAGCGATGCTGAAATAAAAAAAGCGTTCCGTAAAATGGCTATCAAGTATCATCCTGATAAGAATCGTGACAACCCTAAAGCGGCAGAAGAAAAGTTCAAAGAAGTCAATGAAGCGTACAGCGTATTGTCTAATAAGCAAAAGCGTGCCCAATATGATCAGTTCGGCCCGGATGCCTTTCAAAATGGCAACGGGGCCGGCGGGTTCGGCCAGGGTGATTTTGGCGGCTTTGGCGGTTTTGGCCAAGGTGGTTTCAGCCAGGGAGATTTTGGCGGCTTTGGTGATATCTTTGATTCTTTCTTCGGAGGTCAGGGCAGCCGGCAGTCGAATAATGGACCACAACGGGGTTCGGATTTGCGCTTTGATGTGAATATTTCCTTTAAGCAGGCTGCTTTTGGTACAGATATGGAAATCGAAGTGCCGAAAGAAGAAACATGTGACCGCTGTCATGGTACGGGTGCCGAACCGGGCAGTAAAGTAGATACATGTCCGATTTGTCACGGTACCGGCCAGCAGCGGGTGGTACAAAATACGCCGTTTGGTCAGATGGTGAATGTCCGCACGTGTTCTCATTGCGGCGGGACCGGTAAAATCATTCATGACAAGTGTAAGAAGTGCCATGGAACGGGAACCGTAAAGGTTCGCAAGAAATTAAAGATCAAGGTTCCTGCCGGTGTGGATGACGGCGCACGGCTGCGTGTTTCCGGTGAAGGTGAACCGGGAATCCGCGGTGGCGGTCATGGCGATTTATATGTATATATTTTTGTTCGCAAAGATCTACATTTTATTCGCCAGGGCAATGACATTTTGTCAAAAGCAGAGATATCCTTTGCGCAGGCAGGGCTGGGAGCGACTATCCTGGTAGATACACTGGATGGCAAGGTGGAATTGAAGATCCCGGCAGGGACGCAGACAGGTACGATATTCCGTATCCGCGGCAAAGGGGTTCCTGTCCTCGGTTCTAAGAGCCGTCGGGGCGATCATCATGTTCAGGTCACGGTGGCTACACCGAAACACATCAATGCCAATCAGCGTGAACTGTTGAAAAAATTCGCCTATGCCGGAGGAGAAACCTGGGTGGGGGAGTCTGAAGCGGACAACCCACCGAAAAAAGAAACGAAAAAAAAAGAAGGATTATGGGATAAAATAAAAGACAGCATCTAATTCACACGAAGCGTTCCGTAAGGCGTCTTTATATGGAGACAAATTATCAGAGCGCCCGGAGGGTACCAATATGAAATGGAATGAAGTTGATGTCATTGTTTCCCCGAGGGTCACCGATTTGGTGGCCCTTCTTTTATATGAATGCGGCAGTCATGGATCCGTGATCCATGATGATGAAAAAGATGAGCAAGGGTGTATCCGTATCACGGCATATTTCCCCGCAGATGTAAAAAATATAAGAGAAACAATAGACGAACATATGAAACAATTGCAAGAACGGACGCCGGATTTTGGATCATGGCGTATGTTGCAGCAGGATGCCGATGATTCATCGTGGCTGTATGTATGGCAGGATTATTTTCATCCCATCAAGGTTTCATCCCGATTTTGGGTGGAACCGGCGTGGGAAAAAGCTGTGCCGGAACCGGGAGAACAAGTCATCACGATTGATCCGGGAGTGGCTTTTGGCAGTGGCGTACATGATACGACAGCCATGTGCATCAGATATCTGGAACAGACGGTGAAATCGGGTGACCTTGTTTTTGATATCGGTACCGGTACGGGCATACTGGCCATTGCGGCGGCTAAGCTGGGGGCCTATCATGTATCAGCAGTTGATTTCGATGAGAAAGCGGTGCAGCAGGCGAATATCAACGTCGCCCTGAATGGCTGCGAAAGCGTTGTTGAAGTCATCGACAGCAATCTTCTGGCGGCGGTGTCACAGGGAAAGCGCAAAGCCGATGTTATTGTAGCCAATTTAGTCACCAATGCCGTGTTGGATTTGTTGCCAACTGTCGGTGCGTATATGCACAAGGGCTCCATCCTTATTGTCAGCGGCATCATCGATGAACGCATCGATGAAGTCCGCAGGGCAGCTATACCGGCAGGATTTGACAGCGAAAACGAAACCGCCCAGGGTGGCTGGTATGCTGTTTGCTTAAGGAGAAAATGATGAGAAAGATATTTACGGATTTTCCTATTTGTGGTACGTTTGAACTGTCAGCGGATGATGCCCATCATGTTGTCGTTGTCCTGCGTCATACCGTAGGCGATACGATCAATGTAACGGATTCCACAGGTGCGACATACGAATGTTTTATTACCGGCATGGAAGGTCATTCTGCATTTTTGACGCCGGCCCGGAAAGTATCCAGCGGCCTGCCAACCTCTGGGGCAGTGAGTATAGCTGCCGGGCTCCTGAAAAATGATAAATTCGACTGGATGGTCCAGAAGGCAGCGGAATTGGGAGCGGCATCCATCATTCCTGTACAAATGGAACATTGTGTAGTAAAATTAGATAACGCTCGTCAGCAGGCCCGGCAGCAGCGTTGGCAGAGGCTGGCACTGGAAGCAGCCAAGCAATGCGGCCGCGATGATATATCACATATTGAAGCGGTGACCGATTTCCAGAGTCTGATTGATACCTATGGCAGCAGTGCCCGTTTTGTCATTCCTTATGAAAAAGAAACGGCACCATTAGCCGATGTGTGTAAAGAAGTGCGTACCGGAGATGTCATCATCTGTATCGGCCCGGAAGGCGGCTTTGCCGATGCAGAGATTGACTATGCGAAAAAACATCTTCCCTGGTGTCGTACAGTCAGCCTGGGGCCCCGCATCCTGCGGGCAGAAACGGCGTCCTTAGCGGCGTTGTCTATTATCATGTATGAAAGAGGATTTAAGTAATGCCAACTATTGCTTTTGCTACATTGGGTTGTCGTGTCAATCAGTATGATACAGACAGCATGCGCAGCCTTTTCATGACGGCAGGATTCAGTGAGTCCGATTTTAGTGACAGCTGTGATGTCTATGTCATTAATACGTGTTCCGTAACCCAGGCCGGTGAAAAAAAATCGCGTCAGATGATACGCCGGGCTAAAAAAAATAATCCCGCAGCTATTGTGGTAGTGACGGGATGCTATGCCCAGCTTAGTCCGAATGTATTAGCGTCGATGGAAGGCGTCGATGCCATTATCGGTACAGATGAAAAAAAGGGCATTGTTGATATCGTCAAAAATATACTGAAAAATCACCGTCGGGAACCGGGTATTTCTCATGCGACGCCGGTTGTTGCCGTGCATGATGTGATGAACCCGGATGAGTTTGAAGAAATTCCCCTATATCCCAGTGCGGTGGAACATACGCGGGCTGATTTGAAGATACAGGAAGGGTGTAATAATTTTTGCACGTATTGCATCATTCCGTATACGCGGGGAGGACTTAAATCCCGGCGCCCGGATGCGGTCATCGCGGAAGCGCAACGCCTGATCCAGGCAGGGTTCAGGGAAATCGTATTGACTGGCATCCACCTCGGTGCCTATGGCAAAGAGTTGCCGGATAAACCTACGTTAGCCCTTATCCTGCGCCGTCTCTTAACGGAGACGACGGTACAGCGCATCCGCCTGGGTTCGGTTGAATCACTGGAAGTAGACGATGATTTAATCGCTGTCATGAATTCATCAGAACGTTTTTGTCCGCATCTGCATTTACCGCTCCAATCGGGCTCGGATGCTATTTTAAAAGCGATGCACCGGCACTATACAAAGGCTGAATTCATTTCTCTTATCGAAGAATTACGGAGTAAAATTCATGGTTTGACCGTGTCTACCGATTTAATTTTAGGATTTCCCGGTGAAACGGCAGAGCTGTTTGAAGAAACGATGGAAACGCTGAAATTGCTTCATTTTTCGCATATCCATGCTTTTCCATACTCCCCGCGGCAGGGAACACCGGCAGCGAAGATGAAAGGCCAGGTTGACAACAGCATCAAAAAAAAGCGTGTTGAGATCGTGAATGCGCTTTCTGCCCGCCAGAAAGATGAAATCTTACATGCGATGCTCGGACAGACTGCCAGGGTCCTTATTGAAACCCAGGACGGGGCCAGTGGTGAAGGGTTCTCCGAAAATTATGAACGGGTACGGGTCAGGAATTTGATGCGTCCCAGCAAGGGGGAAATCGTCCCCGTCATTCTTGAAGAAGTTCAGGATCATATCATATTAGGTAGGATAAAGGAGGAAATATAAAATGGAAGATTGCCTGTTTTGTAAGATCAGCAAAGGGGAAATCCCCAGCACAAAAGTATATGAAGATGATGATTTTTTTGCGTTTAAAGACATCAACCCGGTTGCACCGGTACATGTCCTGGTCGTTCCTAAAAAGCATATCGCCAATATTGCATCCTTAACAGCAGAAGATGCCGATATTGCCGGCAAGATGCTCTATGCCATTCAAAAAGTTGCTCATATTCTGGACCTTGATAAAGATGGCTACCGCGTAGTATTCAATACGGGTGAAAAAGCCGGTCAGTCCGTATTGCATATGCATGCGCATATTTTAGGCGGAAAGGAAATGGCATGGCCCGGCGTATAACTTCTAAAAGAAGAAAACAGCAGGCAAGCCGCAAAGCAATTATACGGATTATTTCTATTGTTTTACTGATTGCTATCATTGTTTTCATGCACTTTAAGTTGTAGACTATTTCATTACTATTATGATGAATCAGAGAAACCCTTCCTGTCATAGAAACGGTACATGTACCTTTCTATGACAGGAGGGGTTTTCCGTTCTAATGCAATTTTAATTTCCGGGATAGGATTTGCAGTATTTCTAATTATATTCTCATTTGATTCTCAGCAAATTTTAATATGGATATGGTATGGTAGAGTAAATCAAGCTACAAAGGAGGCATATTCATGAATGATTCATCATTAGGAAGATGGGGCGAAAGAGCAGCGGAGGAATATTTGCGGAAGCACAAACATTATATCATTTTGTATCGGAATTATCGCAATGCGATCGGGGAAATCGATTTGATTGCCATTGATGGCAATACGATTGTCTTCGTGGAAGTCAAAACACGCAGTACCTGCCGGTGCGGCCGGCCGTCTGAAGCGGTAGAAGCCCGCAAACAGCATAAGATCATAGCCGTGGCCAAATCGTATCTGACACGGTTTGATTCGTGGGAACAACCGTGCCGTTTTGATGTGGTGGAGGTAATGGCGGCCGAGAAGGGGTTCATCGTGAATCATATTCCCAATGCGTTTATGGATGCGGGGAGGTACTGATGTTTGCGCGAATTTATGGGGCGACCACCTTTGGCCTTCATGGCAATATCATTACCGTGGAAACGGATATTTCCAATGGGCTGCCGGTATTTGATATTGTCGGTCTGGCAGCGACGTCAGTGAAGGAATCAAAAGAACGGGTGCGTTCAGCCGTGAAAAACAGTGGGTATGAATTCCCTATGCGCCGTGTGACCGTAAACCTGGCACCGGCTGATTTAAAAAAAGACAGCGCCGGCCTGGATTTGCCCATCGCTATGGGAATGATGGTATCGAGCGGGCAAATACCCGCAGAAATTTGCCAGGATACTATTTTTATCGGCGAACTGGCATTAGATGGAAAGATACGGCCGGTCCCCGGTATCTTATCTATGGTCCTGCAGGCAGCCAGACAGAAATTTAAGTATGTTTTTGTCAGTCCTGAAAATACGGCGGAAGCATTATTGTGTCATGATATCATCGTGTATGACGTATCTTCTTTTTCAGAAATCATGGAACATCTGCTGGGAGTGCACCGGCTGAGCCCGGCGGAACCGGTGGAAATCGGTACCGATGATTTAGGGTACAGTACGGATTTTTCTGAAGTACAGGGACAGTTCCTGGCCAAAAGGGCGTTAGAAATCGCTGCTGCAGGCAGTCATAATGTATTGATGATCGGGCCGCCGGGAGCAGGAAAGACGATGCTGGCCAAACGGATACCGACGATCTTGCCGCCGATGAACCGGCAGGAGTCGCTGGAAGTAACGAAGATATATAGTGTGGTCGGGCTATTCAATCAGGAAGGCATGCTGACCGAACGGCCCTTCCGCAGCCCGCACCATACGATTTCTACGGCCGGTCTTATCGGCGGCGGTTCGATACCCAAACCGGGGGAGGTAACCCTGGGGCATCATGGGGTCCTCTTCCTGGATGAATTGCCGGAATTTCCGCGCGCTGTCCTGGAAGTATTACGCCAGCCCCTGGAAGACGGGGTCGTCCATATTGCCCGTGTCCATGCCGCATTATCCTACCCGGCCCGATTCATGCTGATTGCGGCGATGAATCCCTGCCCGTGCGGGTATTTGGATGATGCCGATCACAACTGTACGTGTACTCCCGGTGAAATACGGCGTTACGCCCGCAAAATTTCCGGGCCTCTGTTGGATCGCATTGATTTACATGTCAAAGTAGAACGGCCTGATTATGATGAATTGACGACGGTCATCCCGCAGGAATCCTCGGAGCAAATCCGGCAGCGGGTCATGGCGGCCAGAAAGATACAGGAAGAGCGGTTGCAGCCGTATGGGCTGACATGTAATGCCCATATGGGACATCAGGAGATCAGGGAGACCGCGCAAGTGACAACGGAAGCTCAGGAATTGCTACGGCAGGTTTTTGAAAAGCTGAGTCTCAGTGCCCGCAGTTATGACCGCATCATCAAGGTAGCCCGTACGATAGCCGATTTAGGAAATGATGAAAAAATTCGTAAGTGCCATATAGCAGAGGCCGTAAGTTATCGTAATTCGCTGCCAAGGATGTGATATGATGAATGATATAGAAAATGAGAGGATATATGCTGCAGCCTTGGTATCCATACCGGGGCTGGGGTCGGCATCCATACGCAATCTGATAACGGTCTATGGGTCGGCAGCCGCTGTATGGGAAGCGGACAGCAGCGAATGGATACAGCATATCCGTTTATCGGATAAGAAGAGTCCTGCTATGGAAACCTATAAAAAGACGTATGACTGGGATTACGCCGTGTCCGCTTTAGAACGGCATGCGATACAGATACGGCTGTTTACAGAAGAAACGTATCCGGCATATCTGCGACAGACCTTCAATCCGCCGGCGGTTTTATTCTATCAGGGCGAAGTAGGGGTACAGGATCAAACCATAGCTATCGTAGGAGCCCGTAAGGCGACTGCATACGGGTGCAATGCGGCCCGTTCTCTGGGGGCTGATATGGCGCGTAACGGCATTGTTGTTGTCAGCGGGGGAGCCAGGGGAATCGATACCCAGGCTCATCGGGGCGCCCTTTTGGCACAGGGAAGGACACTGGCGGTAGTAGCCAATGGGCTGGATATATCGTATCCGCCGGAAAACAAAAGATTATTCCAGGAAATCAGGGCCGGCGGCGGTGCGGTCGTAACGGAATTCCCCCTGGGGACACGTCCGCTGCCACAACATTTTCCGGCCCGTAACCGTATTATTGCCGGCCTGTCCCGCGGGGTTGCGGTTATCGAAGCGGCACTGAAGAGCGGGTCACTGATTACAGCTGATTTTGCGTTAGAAGAAGGCCGGGATGTCTTTGCCGTACCGGGCAGTATTTTTTCTGACAGAAGCAAGGGGACCAACAATCTCCTGCGCAAAGGGGCCATCGTATTGACCGGAGTGCAGGATGTTTTAGATGAATATCAGTGGGGCGGTCCCATGAAGAAAAAAGAGAAGAGTATGATACCCTTGACGTTGGATGAAGCAGCCATACTCAGTCATATTCCCAAGGACGAAGCGATATCAGCAGAAAAAATTATTTCCCGGAGCGGAACAGCAGCGGCTGTTGTGAATTCTATCGTGTTA
Organism: Megasphaera sp.; assembly: GCA_022641375.1. Taxonomy (GTDB): domain Bacteria; phylum Bacillota; class Negativicutes; order Veillonellales; family Megasphaeraceae; genus Megasphaera. The sequence goes on from JALCDF010000008.1 coordinate 10,780, forward strand.
CAACTGCAGTTAAAAGGGATTGTTGAAGACCGGGGGAATAGTATGTATGTGCAGAAAGGCTGAGTGTTTCGGCAGATGACACCTTTTTTTCCCTCGGGATTTGTGCTAAAATATACGTTGATTATATCTCTGGTTTTGGAAAGGGTTTGTTATGTCTTCGATTTTTTCTCCTTTGACTAAAAATATAGGTATAGACCTGGGTACGAGTACTACACAGGTCTATGTAGAACGGCGGGGAATCGTGTTATCCGAACCGTCGATCATGGCGACTGATGAAAGAAATAAGAAAATTATTGCCGTAGGCCATGCCGCGGAGGATTTATTGGCAAAATCTCCGGAAACGGTAAAAATTCATCGTCCGCTGTTAAATGGTGTCATTGCCGATTATGGGGTGACCCGTACGATGTTAGGGTATATCCTTAACAAATGTGTCCGCGGCGTGCATCGCCTGCGTATTATGGTAGGGGTGCCGGCGTCAGCTTCCAATGTTGAAAAGAGGGCGGTCATCGAAGCCATCTATCAGGCCGGTGCCAAAGAAGCCTTTCTGATCGAGACGGCGGCAGCAGCTGCAATTGGGGTGAATATGCCTATTTATGACCCTGTAGCCAATATGGTGATTGATATTGGGGGAGGTACGACCAATATCGCTATATTGTCTTTGGGAGGAATCGTCATATCCCGCTCTATCCATTTAGGAAGTCTCGATTTCAATGAAGCGATTAAAGATTATCTGCGGGATCAATATGCTGTCGTGACCGATGATGTGACTATAGAAGAAATGAAGATTACAAACGGCTCGGCAGTGCTGCCGTTGGAAGATAAGGGATTTTACTTTATGGGCCGTGGGCTTGATGACGGCTTGCAAAAGGAAATATCAGTTAAATCGAGCGAACTCTATCATGTTATAGGGAAACCTCTTATGAAAATTTTGGATTTGGTTTGTGATGTGTTGCGGGAGACACCGCCGGAACTATCTGCTGATATCATGGAACATGGTATTGTCCTTACCGGCGGCGGAGCCAAACTGCAAGGGATGGACCAATTATTTACGCAGGAACTGGGGGTCCCCGTTGTCATGGCCGCTGAACCTGAGCTGGCTGTTGCCAGAGGTACAGGCATTGCTGTTAAGAGACGGGAATCATTGGCTGCGCTCGTACAGGGGGCAGAATGCATTTATAGGAGGAGATTTTAAAATTGTTTTCGTTCGGTAAAAGAAGCGTCGTCATTGTACTTATATTATTCATTATCATAGCTGTTGTAGGCTGGGCTTGGCGGCAACGTGATTCTTTGCCATTCGTGACCAAGCCTCTGCAAATCGTGGTGGCACCTTTTGAATATGGGGCCAGCCATCTTGTCGATTCTGTTACGTCCGGGATCCATATCGTGGATATCAGCCTGAAAAACAGAGTGGAATGGGAAGCGTTGGAAAAAGAAAATTCCGACTTGAAAGGCCGTACTGTCGATTATGATGAATTAGTAGCAGAAAATAATCGCTTGCGGGGCCTGCTTGATTTCAAAAATAGTCATAATCAGTATAAAATGATAGCCGGTTCGGTGATTTCCCGCGATTATGGGACCTGGAGCAATACCATGATCATCGATGTGGGCACAGCTGACGGCATAGATAAAGATATGCCGGTCGTAACACCTGACGGTGTCGTCGGCTTTATTAGTGATGCCTATCCGCATTCGTCGCGGGTGCAGCTCCTGACAGATCCGCGGACAAGTATAGGCGCTATTATCCAGCGTCCGGAATCACGGGTGGCTTCCGTCGTACGAGGAAATGGCAATGTACCGACAGAACCGCAGTTTGTCAATATTGCGAAAGATGCCGATGTCCTGGAAGGGGATAAACTGATTACTTCAGGATTTGGTTCTATTTATCCTAAGGGATTGTATATCGGTACCATCGTGTCTATCCATCAAAATGAAAATGATTTCGTCAAATACGCTGTGATTCGTCCCAGTGTGGATTTCTCCAAATTGGAAGAAGTCTTTGTCATCATAAAATCATCCGATAGCGGTGCCTATGAAAAACCGGATGTAACGCCCAAATTAGTACCTCAGACGAATCGTGACAAGGTAGAAGGCATTAAAGGAGCCGCGGCATTATGAAAAAACTAAGCTGTGTCATGGCAGCATTCATTGTATTTGTTTTGCAGAGTGCTGTTTTTCCATTTTTGTTCAATGGCGTCAGCCAGCCCAACCTCATCTTTGTCTTTGTTGTACTCATGGCATTGCATCATGGCCAGCGTATTGGCATGGCAACGGCACTTTTGGGCGGCGTCTGCCAGGATGTCGTCATCGGTAATTTTTTTGGTCTCCATTTACTGCCGTACATCATCATAGCTTGTATTTGCAGCTATATCGGCCGCAATATAGATAAAGACCAGGAGATTTTGACGGTGCTGATCGTATTGGCGATGACGGAGCTGTGTCTTGTTATCAATTGTTTGATTCTATTTATGTCCGGACAGTATATTCATATTATGGCATATTTATTTACCTATAGTATACCTATGCTTATTTATCATGGAATTTTGGCACTTCCTGTTGACCGTATTGTTTGGAGACTGCGTCGTGAAGACACATTTTACGGTTACCGGGGATATCGTTGGTAAATGAGAAGGAGAGGCCTCTATGCTTGAAGCATTAATGAAAAAAAAGAATGATGACGGACGGTTTCGGGTTCTTTACTGGATTATTGTCGGGGTATTTGTTATTCTGATCAGCCGGCTCGTTTATTTACAACTTTTTGTCGGAGATTATTATCATAATCTGGCGGAAGGGAACCGGCTGCGTGTTATCCCTATTTCAGCGATGCGCGGTATCATGTATGATCGAAACGGGCAGATCCTTGTAGGCTCACGGCCTAGTTTCATGGTGACCTATGTACCTCCTAAGGGAGGGATGAGCGATGCCGAGTTAGATGAATTATCTTCTCTGATCAATGTGCCGCGGGCAACACTGAAGGAAAAAATAGACAAAGTAAAGAGTTCCTATGTACCTACTATTTTGGCCAGTGATCTGACTCAGGATCTGGTTACCAAAGTAGAAGAAAGACGGAATGAACTGCCGGGGATATCCGTTGATGTCCAGCCAATCCGGTATTACCCATATAATACGATGGCAGCGCAGATATTCGGCTATGTCGGACAGATAGATGAAGACGACCAGAAACGCCTGGAAGGACAGGAAGGGGTTTCGTCTATTACCCAGGTCGGCCGGGCCGGGCTGGAATCATATTATGATGATTTACTTCGCGGTAAAGACGGCGGGCGTCAGGTAGAAGTAGATGCCAGCGGGCGTCCGGTCAAGGAAATGGAACGAAAGAATCCGGTTTCCGGTCATAATGCCCATCTGACGATAGACCTTAATTTGCAGGAAGCGACAGAAAAAGCCATGGATGCACAGGTTGCCAACGGCGTCGGTGTGCATGGTATTGCAGCTGTGGCTATTGATCCTAATACGGGGGCTGTCCTGGCGATGGCCAGCAGGCCGGCATATAATCCTAACTGGTTTACCCGGGGTATCACTGAATCGGAATGGTCTCAAATTAATGACAATCCGAATCATCCGATGGAAAATCGTGTCATTGCCGGCGAATATCCTCCCGGATCGACATTTAAGCTGATTACTGGTTCCGCTGCGTTGGAATTGAAAAAAGTTACACCGGAAGAAACGATATTCGATAGTGGCCGCCATTGGCTCGTCGATATGCGTAACGCCGGCGGTGAAGCACTGGGATGGATTAATTTCACGGAAGCACTGGCTAAATCCGATAACGTATATTTCTATGAAATGGGACGACGTGTCGGCATAGATCATCTGGCAGAATATGCCCGTATGTTCGGCATGGGCAAGAAGACCGGCATTGCTTTACGAGGTGAAGCACCGGGGCTGGTTGCCAGTGAAGAATATAAGAAGAAAAACTTTAATCAGGACTGGTACTTAGGGGATACGTTCAACTCTGCTATCGGTCAGGGGTTCCAATTGGTCACACCGCTGCAGGCGGCGATGATCGTAAGCCAGGTAGCGAACGGAGGTATTCAGTATCGTCCGTTCATTGTCAGCCGTATCGACAATTTGGATGGTACCCCGTATAAGATATTTGCACCGGACCAAGTGGGAACCTTATCCGTATCGAAATCGACCCTGGACCTGATCCGGGAAGGGATGCGTAATGTTACAGAAGAATCCGGTACAGCAGCATCGTTGTTTGCCGGATTCCCTATCCAGGTAGCCGGCAAGACAGGTACCGCCGAAAACTTTGGCGGCGCCGATCATGGCTGGTTCGTAGCCTATGCACCGTATGATCATCCGCGTGTCGTTATCGCAGTATTGACAGAACAGGGTGGTTTTGGGTCCCTGTCATCCGGCCCGATTGTCCGGAGTATGCTGGAAGCGTATTTCCATGTGGGAGCGTATGCGGATGGCGGCTCGGCGACCAAGGCGAATGATAAGAGCAGCAATGCACAGGACCATCAATAACTATAAGTAGTGTGTCAGGTATCGGAGAGGGGATAGGACATGTCAAAAATCATTTGTATTGCTTCAGGCAAGGGCGGTGTCGGCAAGACGCTGGTTACGGCAGCTCTTTCTATTGCATTGCAGCGACAGCACTGTTCCGTTTTGGCTGTCGATGCAGATATGGGTCTGCGCAATCTCGATTTGATGTTTGGCGTGCAAAATTCAGTTCTCTATGATATGGGCGATATCTTAAAAGGAAGATGCCAGCCGCAAGATGCGGTGATTCCGTTAATGAATGGGTTGGATTTCCTGGCTGCCAGTCAGAAACGGACCTGGGAAAAAATCGATGCTTCGACGTTTCATTACACCGTAGAAACATTGGCCTCTAAATATGATTACACGCTTATTGATTGTCCTCCCGGCAGGGGGCTGCCGTATAAGGCAGCCGTATCCATTGCGGACCGCATCTTTTTCGTCGTGGAGCCGACGTGGGCGTCCCTTCGCGATGCCGGCAGGGTCATGCAGTTTTGTGACAAGCATAAACAGTTCAATTATGATATTTTATGTAATAATTTTTTCCGTAATGATCCGGCGTATGTGACGGTGGATGAAATGTTCAATGTGCTCAATCCGGAATCGATAGCCGGCATACTGCCGCATGATAATGCGGTACAACAAGCGGTTAAAGAAGGCGATTTTATTCATATAGATGAAAGCAATCCGTTTTTCCGGGCATTGGAACAGACCGTCGCATATATTAAAGAGGGTACCAATCCCTCTGTGGAAAAATTGGTGAAATGGCTTCCGGATAGTGAATCGGAGACGGTGGCGGATTCCCCCCATGCCGGTTTGATCCAGAAACAAGAAAATCATGTCAAGGGAATAGCTGCAGCTGAATTAAAAAAGGCAGCTGCTATTTTCGCCAACGGTACTGCCGTTGAAGCGGCAGGTGAGACGAACGTTATCAGAACCGGGAATCAGGAAAACAATGATGAACAAGTAGTGGAGAAAGGCAAGGGAAAAAGGATGTCCCTGCGGCAACGCCGCCAACAGTCCATGGCATGGCGTCATTATCATCGATAGGAGCTGGGTATGTTTAAGAGAGAATGGAAAAATTTAGATAAAGTGATGTTAACCATGGCCTGTATGATTGTCTGCATCAGCCTGTGTATCATTGGCAGTGCGACGCACATCAACAAGGGGGCCATTAATTATGATTTCGTTATTAAGCAGGGGACTGCGTTTGTCGTCAACTTAATGATCATCCTGTTTTTCAGCCGGTATGACTATACCAAACTCAAACGGTTCGCCAAGCCTTTATATGGTATCAATTTGATCGTATTGGCAGCCGTTATGTTTTTGGGGACATCTGCCCTGGGGGCGCAGCGTTGGATTCAATTGGGACCTATTATCATACAGCCGTCCGAATTTTCCAAGCTGATCATGATCGTTTGTTTGGCGGCCTTGTTATCAGATCGGATCGGTAAAATCAATACCGTAAAAAGTGTTGTACCTATCGGCCTGTTTGTGGGGATTCCGTTTCTGTTAGTATTGAAACAGCCTGACCTGGGCACATCGCTGGTATTTTTAGCGATTGCGTTTGGCATGCTGTTTATATCACGGATTAAGATGTCTCTGCTGCGCAATGTATTCCTGTTAGGGCTTGCGTTGGCACCAATAGGATGGCATTTCTTAAAGGACTATCAGAAATCACGTATTACGGTATTCATGAATCCGAATGCGGATCCGTTTGGCGCGGGATATCATATTATCCAGTCGAAGATTGCCATTGGTTCCGGGATGCTTTTTGGTAAGGGATTATTTCAAGGGACGCAAAGTCAGTTGGATTTCCTGCCGGAAAACCATACCGACTTTATCTTTTCCGTCATTGGGGAAGAATTAGGTTTCTTGGGCTGTTTATTCATTTTGTTCTTATATTTTGTATTAGTATACAGGGCACTGATGATAGCCAAGGATTGCAAGGACAGTTTTGGTATGCTCTTAGCGACGGGGATTACGTCTATGTGGGCATTCCAGATTCTGGTTAACGTAGGGATGACATGTGGAATTATGCCGGTTACGGGGATTCCACTGCCCTTTATGAGTTATGGTGTAAGTGCATTGACAACCAATATGATGGCGTTGGGAATTATGCTTAGTATTTATATGCGTCAACAGACCATGATATTTTAAATAGGAGGACCAGGCGTGTCTCATACCGTACAGATAGATCCGATTTTACTCAGTAAAGTCACCAAACCAGCCCGCTATGTAGGCGGTGAATGGAATAGTGTCGTGAAAGACCATAATCAGGTGAAATTGACAGTTGCATATTGTTTTCCTGATGTATATGAAGTGGCCATGAGCCATTTGGGCTTGCGTATCCTCTATGCGCTGTTGAATGAACGGGATGATGTAGCTGCTGAACGGGTATATGCCCCCTGGCCGGATATGGAACAGGTCATGCGCGATAATGGCTATCCGTTATATTCATTGGAAACAAAGACGGCCGTAGCAGATTTTGATATGGTTGGATTTACACTCCAATATGAAATGAGCTTTACGAATATTTTGAATATGCTTGATTTGGCCGGTATTTCCCTCTATGCCAAAGACAGGGGAGAAGATATGCCGATCATTGCTGCCGGCGGCCCTTGTGCTTTCAATGCCGAACCACTGGCTGATTATATCGATGTATTCTTTCTGGGAGAATCAGAAGAATCGACGCAGCTGCTGGCGGATACGATCATTGCCTGGAAGGAGCAGGGAAAACCGGGTGGTAAAAAGGGACTGCTGAAAATATTAGCGACGCAGCAGGGGAATTATGTGCCGTCATTTTATGAACCGCAGTATACCGCCGCAGGTGATTTTCAGAAACTGGTTCCGTTAGAAGCAGAAGCTGCGGATCATATTGAAAAATGTGTCGTTTCCGATATGGAACAGGTATTCTTCCCGACGAAACCGATTGTTCCCAATATTGATATCGTTCATAATCGGGCGGTCCTGGAATTATTCCGCGGCTGCAGCCGTGGTTGCCGTTTTTGTCAGGCCGGTATGTTGTATCGCCCGGTCCGGGAAAAGACGCCGCAGCGATTGGTAGAAATGGCGAGAAAAATCATTGCGAATTCGGGCTACAATGAGATTTCTCTTATGAGTCTCAGCTCGGCAGACTACTCGTGTCTGCCGGAACTGGTAGATATGCTTATCGATGAATTCAAGGATCAAAGGGTCAGCATCAGTTTACCGTCGCTTCGCGTCGACAGTTTTTCTGTCGATATTGCTAAAAAAGTTCAGCAGGTTCGTAAGAGCGGCCTGACGTTTGCACCGGAAGCAGGGTCGCAGCGCCTTCGTGATGTCATCAATAAAGGGGTCACCGAAGAAAATTTGTTGTCTGCCTGCGAAAATGCCTTTAGCAATGGCTGGTCGAAGGTAAAACTCTATTTTATGATGGGGCTGCCGACGGAAACGGACGAGGATTTGGCGGGTATTGCCGATTTGGCTTATAAAGTTTTGAATCTGTACCGTCATGTGACTGGCCGCAATAATGGTACTGTGACTATATCCGTATCCAGCTTCGTTCCTAAATCGCATACGGCATTTCAATGGTTCGGCCAACAGCCTGTCGAAGAGATAGAACGAAAACAGCAGTTTATCAAAAATCTTATTCGGGACAGGCATATCACCTACCATTATCATGATGCTAAGACGGGCCGTCTGGAAGCAGCATTTGCCCGGGGAGACCGCCGCATGGGCCGTGTCCTTTACGAAGCCTGGAAGTTGGGCTGTAAATTTGACGGTTGGACAGAAATGTTTAATTATGATACATGGATGCAGGCTTTTGCAGCAGCCGGAATCGATCCGGATTACTATGCTGCCCGGCAGCGCGATGTGGAAGAACCGCTGCCCTGGGATCATTTGAGCAACGGTGCGTCCAAAGCCTTTTTGCAACGGGAATGGAAGCGGGCCCATACGGGTGAACTGACACCGGATTGCCGGCATCAGAATTGTACAGGATGCGGTGTTTGTCTGCAACTTGGCGTCCACATCATTGATAATAAGGAGGGCCGTGACCATGTTCAGGATACGTTTGGCTGTTAAAAAAGAAGGCTCCCTGTGTTTCTTATCTCATTTAGACTTTGCCAGGGCAGTCCGGTATGTTATCATCCGGGCCAAACTGCCAATCTGCTATTCCGAAGGCTTTAATCCGCACATGAAGCTCAGCTTTGCTTCGGCACTGGGCGTCGGGGTAGCCGCTGATTGTGAATATATGGAGATGGAATTGGCAGAAAGAGTACCAGTAGATTACGTTATAGAACGCATGAATGCTGTATCTCCGCACGGGTTTGCGGTCATGAAGGGCTCGTATGTAGAGGCTAAAGCGGCTAAACTGATGGCTATGGCCAACTATGCTGTATATATCCTCATGGGACCGGCGGCAACAGCGTCTGTAGATACGGATAGTGTCACGGCTGCCCTGGACCGTTTTAATCAGGCCCAAACCATTACGTATGAAAAGCAGTCGCCTAAAGGCAAGCATAAGATACGCTATATTAATGTAAAAGATCATGTCATAGAACCCGTTACGGGGGATGTGCAAGATACCAATGTCTATGTTACAGTAGGCATTTATCAGACAGCTGAAGGCGCAATCAAACCTTCACAGGTATGGGAAGTATTGGCTGATCAATTCGGTCTGCCTGTCCATGCCGATATGATGCTGGCTCGCCGCAAGGCAGTTTATATGCGCCGTAATGGCATAAATCATTCTCTTTTTGAAGAATAGAATACGATGAGCAGTACCCCCCTGTGCCGATTCACAGGCCGGTGCTGCTTTTTTAAAAAGCAGGCAAAGCAGGTGGAAGTATGAAGATACAGGATTTACCGATACGGAAACGACTACTCCTTTCTAACTTTATTATGATTTTTATTCCCGTCATTTTCTTGGTGACGGTTGCTATTTCTATCTTTCTGATTTTACAGTTTGGCAATATCAACAGGGCGACGGTGATATCCTTTGTTTGGCCGGAAAGCGGGCCGACGTTATCAGTTCAATTCGAATTGAGCCGCCTGCGGGTACGGGCGGATCGATATGAACGGGGAAACATGGAAGGATTGGAACAGGTTGCCGATCATTTGGAGGACCAGGGATTGACGGTGGCTGTTTATGAAGGCAGTACCCTGTTATATAAGACGCAGCATAGTGACGCTGCAGCTACGGTAGCCGAAGCTCACGAAAAATCACCACAGGGAGATGCGGCCGTTGCCTGGTCGGATCAGGGAATTGCTTTTTATTATGCTTCCGGGCATTCCGGGATTTCGGCGGCGGTTATCGGTCCGGTACCCTTACATCATGCCAATGAATATATCGATATATCATCCAAGGAAATCCTGAAGATTGCTTTCTATCTGCTGCTCTTTTTCGGCATACTGCTGACCATTGCTATCGGGCTCATTTTATCCCGTTGGCTGGCGCTGCAAATCATTGATCCCCTGGAAAAATTACGGGCCATAGCTGCTTATATCAGTAAGGGGAATTTGGACCATCCCATCATCGTGAAAAATCGGGATGAAATCGGTGATACCTGTCAGGCGTTTGAATCCATGCGGTTGCAATTGAAAAATGCCAGGGATACGCGTGATAAATATGACCATAACCGCAAAAAACTCATCGCCGGGATTTCGCATGACTTATCGACGCCGCTGACTAAAATTGAAGGATATGCCTGCGGCCTTCAGGATGGCATCGCCAATACGCCGGAAAAGAAGCATCATTATTTACAGATGATTGTGAATGCTTCACAGACGATGGGGAAATTGGTCAAGACGTTGTCTCTCTTTTCCAAACTGGATCTGGGGCAGGTGCCATTTTACTGGACGCAAGTGGATTTGTGCAGGTATGTGTCCGATTATCTGAATGAACAAAAGCAATTTCTTAAAAGCCGGGATATGATGGTGACCTGTCATCCGGCTATCGACAAGGCGGTTGTTTTGATGGATCGCGATCAATTCCAACGTGTCATTGAGAATATCATCGAAAATAGTATAAAATACAAATGTCATGATGTAGGCCATCTGGATATTGCCATCAATATAATGGAAAAAAATAAGGTGTGCCTGACTTTTGCCGATGATGGTTGTGGGGTACAAAGGGATGAACTGTCTAAACTCTTTGATAGTTTTTATCGGACCGATAAAGCCCGCTCGAATGTCTCCAGAGGGAGCGGCCTGGGGCTGGCGGTGGTGAAACAGATCATTACCGAAATGAAAGGGGATATCTGGGCAGAACAGACTGTTCCCAGTGGATTGACTATTTGTATCGAATTGCCGTTACAGGAAGGGAAGAGACATGAAACAGATATTGATTGTTGAAGATGACAGGGATATTGCCGAATTGGAACAGGATTACCTGGAAGCGAATGGCTTTACCGTCGTCCTGTGCGGCGATGGAGAACAAGGATTGCAAATTGCGTTAAACGATCCGTTTGATTTAATCATTCTGGATATCATGCTGCCGGGACAGGATGGTTTTCGGCTTTGCAAGCAGATACGGAAATATAAAAATATTCCCATCATCATGGTATCGGCTAAACAAGAAGATATTGATAAGATCCGGGGGTTGGGCTTAGGGGCAGATGACTATATTGTAAAACCCTTCAGTCCCAATGAACTGGTGGCCAGGGTAAAGGCCCATCTGTCCCGGTACGAACAGCTTACATCAAGAGAAATGCGGCAGGACGTATTACATTTCGGCGAGTTGGAAATCGATGAAGATTCACATCGTGTGTTTATCCGGGGAGTAGAAAAAATCCTGCCGAATAAGGAATTTGAATTGTTATTGTTTTTAGCTAAAAATCCGGGAATCGTATTCAGTAAAGAAGTTTTATTTAATCGCGTATGGGGCGTCGATGCAGTCGGCGAAACGGCGACAGTATCGGTCCATGTAAATCGGATTCGTGAAAAGATTGAAAAGGATTCGTCCAATCCCTGCTATATTGAGACCGTTTGGGGGGCAGGCTATCGGTTTAATACGCCATAGTACTCATAAAATAATATCAGAAGGTATTGTACCGGTCTATGATACACAACGCCGGGAAATACCCGTAGGAGGAATAAAATGGCCAGAAAATCTATTCAAATGTGGGGCCGTCAAATACAGTGGCTGACATCCGTTTTTCAATATTTTTATAAGAATGAATCTTCCAGCAGTATCCTTCTTTTAACGTGTGCTATCGCGGCCATGATTTTGGCCAATTCATCATGGGCTGAAGAATATGCGGCCGGGCTCCACTCCTATATATCTATTGGAATCATGTCCATGTCGGTGTTACATTGGATCAATGATGGACTCATGGCTTTGTTTTTCTTTGTCATCGGCATGGAAATCAAGCGGGAATTCCTTTTTGGGGAGCTGAAGACCCCTTCGGCCATGCTGTTGCCGGTGGCTGCGGCTATCGGCGGCATGCTGGTGCCAGCCTTGTTTTATACGCTGTTTAACTGGGGGCGGCCGTCCGTAGCCGGATGGGGGATTCCCATGGCTACCGATATTGCGTTCTCCTTAGGTATTTTATCTATTGCCGGGAAAAACGTTCCGCGCGGCGTCGTCGTTTTTTTGACAGCCCTGGCCATCGTCGATGATCTGGGTGGAATTTTGGTCATCGCGTTATTTTATTCATCTGGAATCCAGATAGGGATGCTGACGGCCGGCGCTGTGGTATTCGTGATTTTGCAGCTGTGTTGTCGTCGTAATATCTCCTCGGTCATCGTATATATTGGTTTAGGGCTCCTGTTATGGTATGCTTTTCTCCAGGGCGGTATCCATCCGACGATTGCCGGTGTCCTGTTGGGATTTTCTATTCCAGCCGGCAGCAAAGAAGGCGAAGAAAGCCTGCTGACCAGACTGGAACATGGTCTGACACCCTGGTCGGCGTATCTGGTCATGCCTGTTTTTGCGCTGGGGAATGCGGGAATCACGTTGGATGCCGGCAGTGTAGCCGGATTGGCATCGCCCATCGGTTTAGGGGTCATCTGTGGACTGTTTTTAGGTAAGCCGTTGGGAATTTTTGGCGCCGTCTATGGATTGTATCGCCTGGGACTGGTATCATTGCCGCCTAAAGCCCGCCTGATGCACTTCTTTGGCGCTGCTATCCTGGGCGGCATTGGCTTTACGATGTCGCTGTTTATTGCATCATTGGCGTTTGATGATGCTGCTAGTCTCATGACAGCAAAGATGTCTATTGTTTGTGCCTCGCTTCTGTCCGGTATTGCCGGGACACTGTTATTTATCCTTACAAGAAGGAAAAAAGCATAGATAGAAGATTTGTGCAGCCGATGTTTTACGTTGCTTATGATTCCCTTTGGGGGTATAATTAGAACAAATATCGATTTGGAGGCGAGTATATTGTATACAGATGCGTTGTTAACTGATTTGTATCAGTTAACTATGATGCAAGGATTATTTTTTGAAGGGAAACATGAGCAACTTTGTGTATTTGACCGTTATTATCGTGATAACCCATTTAAAGGCGGCTATTCCGTTGTTGCCGGATTGGAACATTTAATCAAGTATGTACGCAATATCCATTTTAATGACGAAGATTTAGCATATTTAAAGAGTACGGGTATTTTCCGCGATTCTTTTCTGGATTATCTGAAGGGAATGCATTTTACCGGGGATATTTATGCCATGCCGGAAGGTACTGTCGCATTTCCGCAGGAAATATTGCTGCGTGTAGAAACTAAAAAAGCAGAATCCTTGCTTTTAGAAACATGTATGTCCATGATTATGAACCATGAAAGCCTGATTGCTACGAAAGCGCGTCGTGTCCGTACCGTAGCCGGCAATGATGCACTGATGGAATTTGGCCTGCGTCGTGCCCAGGGAGAATCTGCCGGAGTCTATGGTGCCCGCTCGGCCATGATCGGCGGCTTCAACGGGACGAGTAATGTCCTGGCAGGAGCACTGTTTGACATACCTGTTTTGGGTACGATGGCACATAGCTGGGTCATGAGTTTCCCGACGGAATTAGAAGCATTTCGTGCGTATGCACGGCAGTATCCGAATAATATGATCCTTCTTGCGGATACATACAACACGTTGAAACAGGGTGTACCAGATGCCATTACGATATTCCAGGAAATGAAACAGGCGGGGACACTGCCTAAATCTTTTGGTATTCGTCTCGATAGCGGTGATTTGGCATATCTGTCCAAAGAAGCCCATAAAATGTTTGCAGCGGCTGGATTTGGTGAAGCCGTCATTGCTGCCTCCAATGATTTGGATGAAAATCTTATTGCTGAATTGAAAATACAGGGTTGCAGTATTAACTCCTGGGGAGTTGGTACGAATCTGATTACGGCAAAAGACAGTCCATCTTTAGGAGGCGTTTTTAAACTTACCGGCCAATATGACGGCGATACGTTTGTTCCCAAGATTAAAATGAGTGATAATGCTGAAAAGATTTCAAATCCGGGACGCAAGAATGTTTTTCGTATTTATGATAAAACAACGGGAAAAATGCGGGCCGATGTTATTGTCCTTGAAGGGGAAACGATTGATCCCAGCCAGGATTTGCAGCTGTCCAGCGATAAAGCATCGTGGCGTTCCCGCGTTATCAAAGGCGGTACGTATACAGTCCGTACGATGCTCATACCTATTTTCCATCAGGGTAAATTAGTGTATCAGCAGCCGGCTTTAAAAGATATCATGAAATATGCCGATACAGAAATCCAGACCTTATGGCCGGAATACCTGCGCCTGGTCAATCCGGAACAGATGTGGGTACAGCGTAGTCCGAAATTATCAGCATTACGGGAAAAAATATTGAAGGAAGAATCTACTCACTTTTTCTAACGGTATGGTTCTAACAGTATAGATTACAAACACTGTATGCTGAAATTGGTATACAGTGTTTTTTCAAAGAGGGTGGAAATATGTTAGGGACAATGATTGGAGATATCGTAGGGTCTTCGTTTGAACGCAGTGCCGTCCCGATGAAAAATCGCGATTTTACCTGGTTCGGACCGGGCTCCCATTTTACAGATGATACGGTGACAACGGTTGCTGTAGCGGCAGCTCTCCTGGAAGGGAAGCAGTCGCATTGTGGGTATATAGATCCCTTGCGCCGCCATCTCCGCTACTGGTGCCGCAAGTATCCGCACTGTGGATATGGACGCCTGTTTGAACAATGGTTCCTTGCAGATCAGGGTGCGCCGTATGGAAGTTATGGCAACGGAGCGGCCATGCGGGTGGCTCCGGCTGCCTGGGCTGGCAGTTCTTTAGACGAAGTACAGGCTCTGGCCGAATTGACAGCGGTTGTCAGCCATGATCATCCTGAAGCGGTGAAAGGAGCCGTTGCAGTGGCCTCGGCTGTTTATTTAGCCCGTACAGGCAAGACGAAAGATGAAATCCGTACGTATGTGCAGCAGTATTTCTACCCGCTGAATCGGACCATCGATGAAATCCGTCCGGGCTATCAGTTCACCTCCGCCGCGGCACAGAGTGTTCCGGAAGCGATAGAAGCGTTCCTGGACAGCGTCGATTTTTCAGATGCAATCCGCAATGCCGTCTCTCTCGGCGGCGATACGGATACGCAGGCGGCTATGGCCGGCGCTATTGCCGAAGCGTACTTCGGAGTACCGGCCGAATTGTGGCAAAAGGCGCAGACATATATACCTGCAGATATGCAAAAGATAATCCTGTCTTTCCGGCAAGAATTCATGGAGCAGAAAAAATAAATGACAGCCATAGAAACCAGTAAAAAGTACGAAACATTACGACAAATTATTCGGAATCTGGGCAGCGTAGTCATTGGATTTTCCGGCGGGGTGGACAGCACGCTGTTAACCTGGATTGCCCATGATGTCTTAGGGGATAAGGTATTGGCCGTAACGGCTGTATCACCGACCTTGCCTGAAGGTGAAGAAAAAAGTGCCCATGCGATGGCGGCTGCCATGGGCGTTCCGTATATGACGATGCCATCAACAGAATTCAGCGATGCGGATTTTGTTAAGAATGCTCCGAATCGTTGTTACATCTGTAAGAAGATACGCTTTACGGCGTTAGCAGCGTTAGCCAGGGAACGGGGCTATGCCTGGGTGGCCGATGGCGGTAATATCGATGATCTCAGCGACTATCGTCCGGGCATGAAAGCCTTGAATGAACTGAAGGATACCGTTTGCAGTCCCATGATCGAAGCCGGTTTGGACAAAGCCGACATACGTGCTTTATCTAAAGAATTAGGGCTGCCGACGTGGAATAAGCAAAGTGCGGCCTGCCTGGCCAGCCGTATTCCCTATGGTATGGAATTGACGCCGCAGCGGCTGCATATGATTGATAAAGCAGAAGCGTTCATAGCACCTTTTGTTACCGGTCCTATGCGTGTCCGCTATCATGGCGAAGTGGCCCGGATTGAAGTGTCAGATGCTGATACCGGCCATATCCTGGTTCATCGCCAGGCTATCGTGCAGGCCTTGAAGCAGTATGGGTTTACATATGTGACACTGGATTTGAATGGCTATCAAATGGGCATCTTGAACGAAACAATTCATACAGGAGAGGAATGACTTATGGCGATAACAAAAAAGGTAAAACAGGAAATGCTGCAGCGTTTCCAGGACCAGTATGGCATCATGAAACCGGCACTTCATTACAGCTCGCCGTTCGAACTCATGATTGCGGTTATTTTATCTGCTCAATGTACGGATGAACGGGTCAATATCGTGACCGCAGGGCTGTTTCCCGAATATAATACACCGCAGAAGTTGTTGGAATTGGGACAAAGCGGCTTGGAAGATAAGATTCGGACGTGTGGTCTATACCATAGCAAGGCCAAAAATATCATAGCCAATTGCGTCATAGTATGTGAACAATACGGCGGTGAAATACCGAAGACCTTTGACGAGCTGGTCAAACTCCCGGGAGTAGGTCGTAAAACAGCCAATGTCTTGGTGAGCATCTTATTTGATACACCGGCCATTGCTGTCGATACCCATGTATTCCGCGTATCGAATCGTCTCCAGCTGGCCATAGGGAAGACGCCGCTGGAAGTAGAAAAAGGGTTACAGAAAGCCATTCCTAAAGAATGGTGGAGCCGGGCCCATCATTGGCTCATTTGGCACGGCCGCCGGATTTGTAAAGCCCGCAAACCCTTATGCGACCAATGTTTTTTAGCAGATATCTGCCCCGGCGGCAAGGGAAAATAAGACCGGCATGATTCATGATGCTTTCGTAGTTTTACCTTCTGCAGCGCCCTGCCGTACACATTGACAAATAGGTAAAAAGCAGGTAAGATAAATATGCTTGGTTTTTACTTTTCAACAGATAAACCAGTGGCAGGGAGGGCTCATAATATATGGATCTACAATATGTAAAAGGCAGTTATATGGCTGAAATCATGTTTGAAGACAGACCTGTTTTATTTACTCTTGAAGGATTGGATGAAGGCAGGGATTCCGAGGCTCTCCGCTATAGTATGATGATATGGGACTGGGTAAAAGACCATCGTTCTCGTGTAATCGCCCATGCGCCGCTTATCGCTAACTTTAAAAATAAAAAGTGGCGGAATGATGATGAACCGGAAGTCTCTGCGGAAGAAATTGCCGATTCCTTACGATGCATTAATTCCGTTCATGCGAATTATGAAGGAAATTTTGACATATTTTTTGATGCCTACGGCCTGTTCGAGGAACGGTCCCTGGTGGTCAGTATGGGTAAAAATTTCTTATTCAAAGGCTTCAAGATTCTTTAATGTTGTAGAAACTCACGCAATGTGGTAGAATAGTAATAATCTTGACAGTGAGGTGAATACAATGGCAAAACATATTATTACGATTAATACAGAATCGATTCAAAAGACAGCACAGCATGCCGGCTGTAGTGAATGCCAGACATCATGCCAGTCTGCCTGCAAGACTTCTTGCACGGTTGGCAATCAGATTTGTAACAAATAATGAATGATTAAGGGGACACCCTTTACCTCACGGTAAAGGGTATTCTTTTTGTATGGAGGAACTATGGCTGAGATAAAACCGATGATACATAAATATTGCCAAAATGGAACCTATATGCTCCTTGATGTCAACAGTGGCATCATCAATGTCATTGATAAGATGACCTATGATGTATTGGATGTATATGATGGTACCAATAAGGCTGCTGTATATGCAAAATTTGCTGGAATATATGATAGAAAAGATTTAGATGAAACGTTGGAAGAATTAGATGGGCTGATTGCTAAAGAAATGCTTTTTGCCCCGATGACGGAAAACTTTAAAGTCGTTGCGGAAGAAGAACCGGTCATCAAGTCCTTGTGCCTGAATATTGCCCATGATTGTAACTTACGGTGTAAATATTGTTTTGCTTCGCAGGGAGATTACGATACGCACAAACGGGAACTGATGCCCTTTGACGTTGCCAAACGGGCCGTGGATATGCTGATCAAAAGTACGGAAGGAAAACGGCAGCATTGCGAAATCGATTTCTTTGGCGGCGAACCGCTCATGAATTTCGGGGTTGTCAAACAAACGATCGAATATATTCGGCAGCAGGAAAAAATTCATGATAAGGTTTTTAAATTGTCCCTGACGACCAACGGGATGCTGCTCGATCCGGACAAGGTGAAATATCTGACAGATCATCACATCAGCCTGATCCTGAGCCTGGATGGCCGTCCGGAAATACACAATCGCATGCGCCCGGATGTCGGCGGGCATGGCTCCTATGATACGTGTGCCAAGAATCAGGTATATGCCGCCAAACACCGCCATGGGGAAGAATATTATGTGCGGGGTACCTATACCAAATACAATCTGGATTTCACCAAAGACGTAGAACATATGGCGGATCTGGGATTCGAAGGCTTGTCCATGGAACCGGTTGTGGGCGATGATCTTTCGTATGCCATTACAAAAGATGATTTGCCGCGTATTTTTGATGAATATGATCATCTGACAAAATTCTACTTACAACGCATGGATGAAGGACGTCCCTTCATCTATTATCACTTCATCATGGACTTATATCGCGGTCCCTGTATTGCCAAACGCCTTCGCGGCTGTGGTGCCGGCCATGAATACATGTGCATTGTTCCGAACGGGGATATCTATCCGTGCCACCAGTTTGTCGGGCAGGACGGCTATGTCATCGGCAACGTCTACGAAGGGGTTACCAATACGGAATTACCGCCGCTGTTCCGGGATATGCATGTATTGAATAAACCGGAATGCTGCAAGTGCTGGGCTAAATTCTTCTGCAGCGGCGGGTGTCATGCCAACAACATTAAATACGGCGGAAACATTCAGACACCGTATAAACTGAGCTGTGAAATTCAAAAGAAACGCATAGAATGCGCCATGTATATACAGGCTGTATTGGCACTGAAGGGACAAAAAGCCCGCCTTTTCGGGGATGGACCGGAAGACTGTGGAGGATGTAGCGCCTGTGATTAAATTAAAGCGATTCCTATGGGCCATCGTTTTTATCTATTTGCTATACGCGCTCATAAAAGATGGCGTGTCTATCGAGATTGGCGGCCTTTTCGCATTGGCCGTCGTCGTGTATCTGGTACAGGAATTGGTAAATAGCACAGCCTATAAAAAATGGAAAAATCATAAGATACAGAATCATAAAAGGTAGGAGAATTTTTCTTCTATCTTTTTTTTTATACAAAAGAGCACTTATTTTGTACAAATTCTAGCAAAAGGACACTAAAAAGGTTGACTTTGTAAATAAAAAGGAGTACGATAAGTGCAGTAAAAAGGTATACTTTAATATAACTATCTACATCAATATACTATAGGAGTGATCGTAATGAGTGAATTATTAAGAGTCGAAGGATTACACATAGCTGTGGAAGGGAAAGAAATCCTGAAGGGACTTGATATAACGATACATACAGGGGAAACCCATGTCATTATGGGGTCGAATGGGGCCGGTAAATCCACATTGTTCAATGCCATTATGGGCAATCCCAAATATGTCGTCACCGCAGGGAAAATTTTCTTCGAAGGCCAGGATATTACGGAAGCCCCGGTCAATGAACGGGCGAAGGCCGGTATATTCATGGCGTTTCAATCCCCTATCGCCGTACAGGGCATCAGTGTAGAAAATTTTATTCGGAATGCCAGGAATACAGTTACCGGGAAGACCCAGCGTATTATGCCATTTCGTAAGAAATTACACCAACAGATGGATGCCTTATCGATGGACCGGTCATATGCCGGACGCTATGTCAACGATGGATTTTCCGGTGGTGAACGGAAAAAGACAGAAATACTGCAAATGTGTATGTTAGAACCGAAACTGACCATGCTTGATGAAATCGATTCTGGCCTGGATGTGGATGCGGTCCGGATCGTGTCGGAAACCGTTTCGAAATACCATGACGAAACCAATTCGATTTTGGTGATTACCCATCACAGTGAAATCTTACAGCATTTAAAACCGGATTTTGTCCATATCCTTATTGATGGAAAAATTGTTAAAACCGGGGATGCGTCACTGATCCAGGCGATTGAAGCCAACGGGTATGATGCATATAAACAGCATTGATGGGGAAAGTAACAGTTATTTTTCCGAATATATCGGTAAGCTTACCGGATATATGAGTCAGAAATAAATGGGAGATACGAATATGGCAGATAAAAATAAACTTGCAGAAGAACTGAAACTACGGGAAGAACGGGATAAAATCAATTCTTTCTCGGATTTCAGCAACATGTATAATTTCAAAAAAGATTTTAAATATGATTATAAGACTGATGCCGGTTTGACGCCGGATATCGTACGGGAAATCTCGGAACAGAAGGATGAACCGCAATGGATGCTTGATTTTCGCCTGAAATCCCTCGATATCTTTAATCGGATGGCATATCCTGACTGGGGTCCGGATATTAGCGAGCTGGATATGGACAACATCGTGACCTATGTCCGGCCGAAGGCGCAGATGAAAGCCAATTGGAATGATGTACCCGACGATATCAAGGATACGTTTGACCGGCTGGGGATACCGGAAGCAGAAAAGACTTCGTTGGCCGGTGTCGGAGCGCAGTATGATTCGGAAGTCGTATACCACAGCATCCAGGATGAACTGGTCAAACAAGGGGTTATCTATACGGATTTTGATACGGCGCTGCGCGATTACGAAGATATCGTGCGGGCTCATTTCATGAAACTGGTACCGCCGACAGATCATAAATTCGCCGCATTGCATGGCGCTGTCTGGTCGGGCGGCTCGTATGTATTCGTTCCCGAAGGGGTAGATGTATCCATACCGTTGCAAAGTTATTTTCGGTTGAATGCTCCCGGTGCGGGGCAGTTTGAACATACGATGATCATTGTCAGCAAGGGCGCGAAGGTGCATTTCATTGAAGGCTGCAGCGCACCGAAATATAACGTTGCCAACCTGCATGCCGGCTGTGTTGAATTGTACATCGGCGACGATGCGACGCTGACGTATTCGACTATCGAAAACTGGTCGAAGAATATGTATAACCTGAATACAAAACGGGCTATCGTTGGCAAGAACGGTACGATTAACTGGGTCACGGGGTCATTTGGTTCCCATACATCCTGTTTGTATCCCATGAGTATCCTTCAGGGTGAAGGAGCCCATTGTGAATTTACCGGGGTCACCTTTGCCGGCAAGGGACAGTATCTCGATACGGGATCCAAAGTTGTCCATAACGCACCGCATACGACAAGTAATATCAATTCAAAATCAATCAGTAAGAGTGGCGGTGTCTGTATTTATCGTGGCAGTGTCGTCATTAATGAAAAAGCAGAAGGAGCCAAATCCAATGTCAGCTGTGAATCACTGATGCTTGATGAACAGTCACAGTCGGATACGATTCCGGCTATCGTTGTAAAAAATGACAATATCGATTTAGGACATGAAGCAAAAATCGGCCGGATTTCCGATGACGCTATCTTCTATCTGATGAGCCGCGGCCTCAGTGAAGAAGAAGCGCGGGCCATGCTGGTCCGTGGCTTTGTCGAACCGGTGTCCAAGGCGCTGCCGCTGGAATATGCCGTCGAAATGAATAACTTGATTAATTTGGAACTAAAAGGTTCCTTGAAATAGGGAGGACGATACGAATGGAAAAAGTATACTATAATGAATTGCCGCGTCCGACCTTCCGCTGGATGAAAGTAAATCATTTGGAAATGGATCCGTTGGCAAGCGGAACACTCGTTCCGTATCAGCCGGAGATCAGGAAAGAGGGAGATGCAATCGCGATTCGTGCGTATCATGGTGAAGATTGGCCGGATACGGACACCTTTACCGGTGCGAATGCGTCGGAACTGGAACGGGCCGTTCACCACGGCAATACGGGTATAGGCATTACGGTGCCGGCCGGAACAACGGGTGCGGTATGGTTGAAATATACCTTGTCCGATGTAGAAAAGCGGATTGACGGTGTCTTAAAAGTACAAGTGGGCGATGATAGTGATGTACAGCTGTTTTTGACCTTTGAAGGCGGCGCCGAACAGGGCAGCGTCAATTTGGCGGAATATTTTGAACTGGGCGATCATGCCAATATTAAAGTGAGCAAAATCCAGTTGCATGATGATAATACCCGCCATGTAGAACATCGCTATGCCGTAGGCGGTAAAAAAAGTACGGTTGATTACGTCAGTGCAGAATTAGGCGCCAGTAAATCAATCATCTACTATAAGACAGATTTGAATCATGACGAAAACGAGTTTAACAGTCAGGCCATGTATATGGGCAATAAGGATCAGATATTTGATTTTTCCTATTGGGTGCCGACGCAGGGTGTCAAGACCAATACGAATATCCTGACTACGGGAGCCCTGATGGATACATCGAAAAAATATTTCCGCGGTACGATCGATTTTCTCCGTGGCGGTAAGAAAGCCGTCGGTTCGGAATCGGATGTATGTCTGCTCCTTGATAAAGGCGTTCATTCGATTTCGGTGCCCCTGTTATTATGCAAGGAAGACGATGTCATCGGGAATCATGCTTCCAGTGCCGGTCAGATCGACAAAGATAAATTATTCTATCTCATGAGCCGGGGATTCAACGAAGCCGGTGCCCGGCTGATTATCGTCGAATCCAATATCCGTCCCGTCATCGATGCGCTGGGCGATAAAGAATTGGAAAACAAAGCCATACAGGCTGTCCGTGAAAAAATGCAGTTTTGCCACAAGAAAGGTGATTGCTATGATAAATGTACGCAAAGATTTCCCCATTTTGACTAAAGTCCATAATGGACATCCTCTTGTATATCTTGATAATGCGGCAACGACACAAAAACCGTATCAGGTGATCCATGCCATCGTAGATGTATTGGAACATCATAATGGCAATCCGCATCGCGGCGCCCATGTCCTCAGTGTCGAAGCGTCACAGCTGTATGATGACGCCCGCGAAGCGGTCCGTAAATTTATCAATGCCAACTATGCGGAAGAAGTCATTTTTGTCCGCAATACGACAGAAGCATTGAATCTGGTAGCCCGCAGCTATGCGGAAACGCATCTTCATGCCGGGGATAAAATCGTCATTCCTATTTCAGAACATCACGCCAATCTGGTGACCTGGCAGCGGGTGGCCCGTGTTACCGGAGCAAAACTGGTATATATGTATCTCGACGACGAAGGTCATTTTACCGATGAGGATTTTGCCAAGATCGATGATAAGACCAAAATCGTGGCCTTTGCTGCCGTCAGCAATGTACTGGGTATGAAGCGGCCTATTGAAAAGGTAATCCGCAAAGCCCATGCCGTCGGTGCTATTACCGTGCTGGACGGAGCCCAGGCGGCGCCGCATATGAAGAGCGATGTCCAAAAATGGGATTGTGATTTCTATGCATTCTCAGGCCATAAGATGTGCGGCTCTGCTGGTACAGGCGTGTTATATGGGAAACGGGATCTGCTCAATGATATGGAACCGTTCCTATTGGGCGGCGATATGATCGAATATGTACAGGAACAAACGACGACGTTTAATGTGCTCCCCTTTAAATTTGAAGCCGGTACAGAAAACGTGGAAGGCGCCGTTGCACTTCATGCGGCCATCGATTATCTGGAAGACATCGGGTTTGATGCCATTGGGGAACAGGAACATGAACTGACAGCCCGCTGTCTGGAAGGTATGAAGAAACTGCCTTATATTCATATTATCGGCAGTACGGATCCGAATGAAAAGACCGGCGTCATTTCGTTTACGATGGATGGCGTCCATCCGCATGATGTGGCGACGATCCTGGACAGCTATGGCATTGCTATCCGGTCGGGCCATCATTGTGCGCAGCCGTTGGCAGCGCATATCCATGCCGAAGCTTCCAATCGGGTCAGCTTCTATATCTATAATATGGTGGAAGAAGTAGACTATTTTCTCAGCAAATTGCCGTTAGTGCGTAAACAGATGGGATTCAAAGACTAAGAGGTGCCGGAAAAATGGAAAATATGAATGAATTGTATTCTGATATCATCCTGGAACATAATCAGAATCAGGAAAACAAACGGGAACTGACGCCTTTTACACTTCAGGAACACGGCCATAATCCCAGCTGTGGCGATGACATCACCCTGCGTGCTGATATTGAGGACGGCGTCATTAAAGATGCGGCGTATACGGGGCATGGTTGTGCTATCAGTCAGGCGTCAGCAGATATCATGATTGATCTCATTAAAGGCAAGACTGTTGAAGAAGCGATGCGCCTGATCAATCTCTTTTTGGAAATGATCAAACGGGAAATAACGGACGATGACGAATTAGAAGCATTAGAAGATGCCATTGCGCTGAAGAACATTTCCAATATGCCAGCCCGGGTGAAGTGTGCTGTCCTGGCATGGCATACATTGAAAGAAGCCATTGAAAAAGGGAAGAAAAAATAGAAGGACAGTATATATGGATGACAAATCCCCTGCCATGATGAACATGTGAATCATCATGACAGGGGATTTGCATAATTGCGGTATAGTTTGTAAATTTAAGATATTCCGGCGGAATCTGTCGTTCCCTTGAATTGCAGATAGATGAATACGATGGCCGCAATGGACAAGGCGATGATACTGGTCATCTGGGCAGATTTAAGAAGCCCCAGGGTGAGATTGACATAGTCACCCCGAAGCATTTCCAGGAAAAATCGTTCGATAGAATACAGCATGACATACAGACAAAAGACCTGGCCTTTTTTATGAGGGAAAGAACTATAGAACAATAAGGCCACAAAGACCAGGATATCACATTGTCCTTCCCAGACTTCTGCCGGCCACAACGGTTGATTGCCATACGTGTGATATGCCAGTGTCGTTTCCGGGTAAACAATGCCGAAATTCCCGCCGGTAGGGTGCCCGAAAGCATCGCCGTTCATCAGATTGGCCATGCGTCCGATAGATTGCCCGATGATAATGGCAGGAGCCAGCAGGTCACCGAAAGCCCAGGTGTCAATGTGATAATACCGTGTGTATAAAATACCGGCAATGGCGCCGAATATAAGACCGCCCTGAATGGCCATGCCGCCCTGCCAGACAAAGGGGATTTCTGTTAAATGATTATGATAGTAGGCCCAGTCAAAGAAAAAAACATCCCATAACCTGCCGCCGACGATGCCGGCCAGGCCGCAGTACATGGTGAAATCAAATATATGGATATGCCAGCCGCGGCCATCCCGTTTCATGATATAATAGGCGACGATTCCGGCCGATACGATACCCAGCATGAATAATAAACCATACGCCCGGATGGGAAAAGATCCTATATAAAATAAATATTGATGCAATACAAAAGCCTCCTCTGTGGTATAATAATAACCATGTATGTTATTATACATGATTTGATTTTTTTTTTCAGTACTATAATTTATCATAGGAGCGTTTATATATGACTTATTACGTATCTTTGCGGACAGCCTGTCTGGCAGCGGTATTATGTCTGGCTGTCAGTACGGTTATGGCAGCGTCTGGTCCATCGAAAGCGGATGACCCGGCATTTGTTGTCCCCAAAGTATCGAATCCTATTCCGGCGGAAGAAATAAAAGACCTGCAAATTATCGAAGATAAAGGCCGTTGGCTTGTTTCGGATAAAGCACTGGAACAATATGGTGTATATCCGGCCAATGAAAAGAAGGGAACCTATTGGTTCCGCCTGCCGCCGGCTAATGATGGGCAGACCTTGTGGAATACGGAACAGGTACCACTGGTTTTACCGGGGCAGGCCGTCAAAAATGGCCGGACGATTAACATCCGGTATGTACGCCGTCCCCTGGGCATCAGTTATGTCCTGGGCGAAGGGCAGAACGAATTGCTGCCGCCGGCGAAGGCAACACGAACGGCTCCCTTGTTGCAGAATCTGGATGAACCCGTCAGCGAATCAAAAGATATCTTTAAAGGGAATGCAGCCGACGAAAAAGTCGGGCTGGCCTTATTTTGGGATCCGGTCATGGATGAAAATGCCGATTTTCACCCTGTACCAGCCAAAAAATCGGTCATGTCACCCTGTGCCTTCCGCTTGTCTACAAAAGGGGTAGAATTGCGTGACCCTGATTTTGCCATGCTTGCCGGTGCATATCATGAAAATGGGTATGCGATGTGGCCGCTGATCGACAATAATTTCGACCCGCAGGAAACGCATGCGGTCTTACATGATACGGGCTTACAGGACCAGATGATACGAGAACTGGTGGGATACGCACTATTATACCAGTTCAAAGGGTATAATATCGATTTTGAAAACGTCAATTATGCAGATAAAAATGCCCTGACGGCTTTTGTGGGAAAGATGTCTGAAGCCTTTCATACCTATGGCCTGACCGTATCCATGGATGTAACGCCGCCATCGGACAGCCCGAACTGGTCTATGGTGTATGACCGTAAGAACTTAGCACCCGCTTTGGATTATGTCATGCTCATGGCCTATGACCAGACCGGCCGTACCAGTCCTGTTGCCGGCCCGGTAGCAGCCTATCCGTGGGTGGAAAAAGCGGTCCAAGATACGCTGGAACTGGTACCTGCGGATAAGGTCGTCTTGGGGATGCCTTTATATACGCGGATCTGGTATGAATCAGAGAATGGCAAGCAACTACCTAAAGATTTGAATCAATGGCCGGCGGCGGTTCATCCTTCTGCAACCCAGTCTGCCGTGTCCGGAACAGCTGGGCAGGGAAAGAAATCAACGAAACTTTTTGTACGGACCCTGACGATGGCTGATAGTGAAGTAATCATGAAGAAATATAAGGAATATATTTCTTGGAATAATGAACTAAATCTTCATTATATGGATTTGCCTCTGATTGGAGGACACGTAAAAATATGGTTTGAAGAAGAACAGTCATTGAAGAAAAAGATTCAATTAATTTCTCGATACCGTTTAAGCGGTGCAAGTTTTTGGAGAAAAGGCTTTGAATCTCAACAGTTTTGGCAAAGATTTGCTAAACATGAATTGACTTGATGACGGACTCACACTATAATATTAACAACGACTTGATGACAGTCGGCAAATATGCAGACTGCTGATGTAAAATAGGAGGCCTGTGACGTGGAAAAATATATTCCTCAAGAAATAGAAAAAAAATGGCAAAAAATTTGGCAGGACACAAAATGTGATTGTTGTCCTGATGATAATGGCAAACCACCATATTATGTATTGGAAATGTTCCCGTATCCTTCGGGAAATCTCCACATGGGGCATGTCCGCAATTATACGATAGGCGATGTCATTGCCCGCTATCGTCGTATGAATGGCTACAATGTCCTTCATCCGATGGGCTATGATGCCTTTGGTATGCCTGCGGAAAATGCAGCAATCCAGCATAATATCCCGCCAGCGGAATGGACGTACAGCAATATCGAAAATATGACGCGGCAGCAAAAGGAACTCGGCTTATCGTATGACTGGGACCGTGAAGTGGCTACGTGTCACGAAAAATATTACAAATGGACCCAGTGGGTCTTTGAACTCCTTTATAAACGGGGCCTGGCTTATCGCAAGGAAGCCAAGGTCAATTGGTGTGAACACTGCAATACCGTACTGGCGAATGAACAGGTTATTGACGGTAAATGCTGGCGTTGTGATACACCGGTCGTCAAAAAAGATTTGAAACAATGGTTCTTTAAGATTACGGACTATGCAGACCGGCTGCTGGATGATTTGAAACTGTTGCCGGGCTGGCCGGAACGTGTCAAGACGATGCAGAAAAATTGGATCGGCCGCAGTGAAGGGGCTGATTTCACATTTGATATTCCGGAAATCAATGAAAAGTTGGAAATGTTCTCTACCCGTGTCGATACGGTTTGCGGAGCATCGTTTGTCGTACTGGCTCCGGAACATCCATTTGTGGAACGGATCATCAAAGGAAAATCAAATGAAGCAGAATTACGGGCGTTTATCGATAAGCTGAAGAACCAAAGCGATATCGAACGTACGTCTGCAGATACAGAAAAAGAAGGTATGTTCACCGGTGCCTATGCAATCAACCCGATAACAGGGGATAAGGTGCCTGTCTGGATAGCCAATTATGTCCTCGTTGATTACGGGACCGGGGCAGTCATGGGCGTTGCCGGTCATGACCAGCGTGACTTTGAATTCTGTAAAAAATATGATATTCCTATCCGGTACGTCATTCAGGATCCGGAAGGAAAAATCGATTATAGCTGTGATATCAAAGAAGCGTACACCGGTCCGGGATACCTGATTAATTCCGGTGAATTTAACGGCTTGTCGATCAGCGATGGCCAGAAAGCCATTGTAAAATGGCTGGAAGAGCATCATCGCGGTCATGCGACCGTTACATACCGCCTTCGTGACTGGCTGATTTCCCGTCAGCGGTATTGGGGTGCACCGATTCCGGTTGTCTATTGTCCTAAATGTGGTGAACAGCTGGTTCCGGAAGATCAATTGCCGGTTAAATTGCCGGAAGATGTTACCTTTACGGCCGGCGCGGTGTCTCCGTTGGCGACAAGTGAAAAGTTCATACATTGTACCTGTCCAAAGTGCGGCGGCCCGGCTACCCGGGAAACGGATACGATTGATACCTTTGTCTGCTCGTCCTGGTATTTCCTCCGGTATATCGATGCCCGCAATGATAAACAGGCATGGGATCCGAAGAAAGCCAATCATTGGATGAATGTCGATCAATATATCGGCGGCATCGAACATGCTGTCCTGCATTTGATGTATTCCCGGTTCTTCATGAAAGTATTCCATGATGCCGGTTTGTGTGATGCTGTTGAACCATTTGAACGCCTCCTGACACAAGGGATGGTACTCCTCGATGGCAGCAAGATGTCCAAGTCCAAAGGCAATGTCGTATCGCCGGAAGAAATAGTCAATACCTATGGTGCTGATACGGGCCGGTTGTTTATCTTGTTTGCGGCACCGCCGGAACGTGACCTGGCCTGGTCTGAAACGGGTGTAGAAGGTTCTTTCCGTTTCCTGAACCGTGTATGGCGGATTGTCCATCAGTTCAATGAATTATCGGCGAACGGGGAAGATGCAAGCCGTCCGTATACGAAAGATGAAAAAGAACTTCGTTTCCAGGAATTCACATCATTGGCTAAGGTAACAGAAGATATCAAAGGCACCGATGGTCATTATGCGTTAAATACGGCTGTCAGTTCCATCATGGAATATGTCAATGCCATGTATTCCTATGTAGATAAGAATACGACGATCCGGAAAGATATTGCAGTGGAATTAAACACCAATCTGTTAAAGGTGCTGGCTCCGTTTACACCGCATATTACGGAAGAATTGTGGCAGGATTGCGGCTTCAGCGGTTCTGTCCATCAGCAGGATTGGCCGGTCATCGATAAAGGCGCTCTTGTTGTGGATGAAATCGAACTGCCGATTCAGATCAATGGCAAAGTACGGGACCGAATCAAAGTATCCGTAGATGTCAGTAAGGAAGAATTGCAGGATAAAGTATTTACCCTGCCGCGGGTCCAGGAATTTACAGAAGGCAAAACTGTCGTAAAATTTATCCTTGTTCCCAAGAAAATTATTAATATCGTCGTGAAATAAGGTGCGGCTGATCGGTTTGCGTTAACGAAAATAGTATATTGCGCTGTGCATCAGTGCAGAACTGCTGCAAGGGACTGTCATTCAGCCTCTTGCAGTTTTTTAGAAAGGACATCATGAATCATAAACCCTGGCCGGACCGCATCGTCCGGCAAAATACCTGTATGAATACGGCCCAGACGGCTGTTTTGGTCCCGGTTGTAATGGTGGATGGGGAAGAACATCTCCTCTTCGAAGTACGTAGCAGCCGGCTGAGCTGGCAGCCGGGTGATATCTGTTTTCCCGGCGGCGGCATCGAAAAAACGGATGCCAGTTCTTTGGATGCGGCATTGCGGGAAACGTGGGAGGAAATCGGCGTTCCGGCGTCACAAATCCATGTACTGGCACCGCTGGATTATATGGAATCGCCGGTGGGCGTCACCGTATGGCCTTTTGCGGCCTTTGTCGAGGCTGATTCCTTCACGATCAATACCGACGAAATCACGGAAATATTTACGGTCCCTGTAGACTGGTTCATATCCCGGGAACCGGAAATCCATCAAATCGAAATGGCGACGCGGCCGGCAAAGGGATTCCCGGCCGATATGATGTTATCAAAGCAGCAGGGATGGAAAAAACGGCGTACCTATGACGTACTGCTTTATCGATATGGCAATCGGATCATTTGGGGGATCACGGCTCATATCATCGCTAATTTCTTACAAATACGGGGACAGATAAATGATTTGTGAAATAAAGCTCTAAATCATAGACGGCTGTATATGACAGAATATAATCTTAAAAAGATGCCGATGAGATAGGATGCGATACGGGTATATGTCATACTATATATAGAAAAATGCATCTAAATATGGTGAAAAACAGGTTTAAGTAGTACTAAAAAGACTAGCAAATGAATACCTATTACTAAATTGAATAGTGACATTGACCCTTAGTTTCTTTTTTCTATTGATTTAATTTGTGAAAAGATGTACAATTTAAATGTAAGCATTAAAGGCTTGTGTATGGTAAAAACACAACCAAGGATTATTTCTTAGTCTTCACTATTTAACACATATTTTTAAGGAGAGTGGAAAAACATGGATTTTGAATTGGATGATGTTCAACAGGAATTTGTAAGATTAGCACACAACTTTGGCGAAAAGAAATTGGCACCGACGATTATGGAACGTGACCACAAAGGTATTTATGATGAAAACCTTATCCAGGAATTACTGGACATGGGCATGGGCGGCATTTACTTCCCAGAACAGTATGCTGGTGCTGAAGCAGACGTTTTGAGCTATATCCTCGTTGTTGAAGAATTAGCTAAATACGATGCTGGCGTTTCTATCACATTGTCTGGCACGGTTTCCCTTTGCGCTAACCCGATTTGGCAGTTTGGTACAGATGCTCAGAAAGAAAAATACCTCACTCCGCTTTGCGAAGGCACAAAACTCGGTGCATTCGGCTTGACCGAACCAAACGCTGGGACAGATGCTTCCGGCCAGCAGACTGTAGCAACCAAAGATGAAAATGGCGACTACATCCTGAATGGTTCCAAAATCTTTATCACTAACGGCGGCGCTGCTGACATCTATGTCGTATTCGCAATGACCGACAAATCCAAAGGCAACCATGGCATTACTGCTTTCATCATTGAAAAAGATATGCCTGGCTTCACATTTGGTAAAAAAGAAGACAAAATGGGCATCCATACTTCTCAGACCGAAGAATTGATTTTCCAGGACGTAAAAGTTCCTAAAGAAAACCTCCTCGGCCAAGAAGGCAAAGGCTTCAAGATTGCTATGATGACCTTGGACGGCGGCCGTATCGGCGTTGCTGCTCAGGCTCTCGGCATTGCAGAAGCAGCTTTGGCAGATGCAGTTGAATACTCCAAACAGCGTGTACAGTTTGGCCGCCCGATTTGCAAATTCCAGTCCGTTTCCTTTAAACTGGCTGACATGAAGATGCAGATTGAAGCAGCTCGTAACCTCGTTTACAAAGCAGCTACACGTAAACAGGCTGGTATTCCGTTCTCCATTGATGCAGCTATCGCTAAGAGAGTTGCTTCTGATGTTGCTATGCGCGTTTCCACAGAAGCAGTTCAGATCTTCGGTGGTTATGGCTACAGCGAAGAATATCCGGCTGCCCGTCATATGCGTGATGCTAAGATTACACAGATTTATGAAGGCACCAACGAAGTTCAGCTGATGGTAACAGCAGGTTCTTTGTTACGGTAATTTAGACATGTTTGAAGCAGGCTTGGCCGATTACGACCAAGCCTGTTAAATAAAAGATATTTTAGGAGGCAAACGTAAATGGAAATATTGGTATGTGTCAAACAAGTTCCGGACACAGCAGAAGTTAAGATTGACCCAGAAAAACATACCGTCATTCGTGCTGGTGTTCCTAACATTTTCAATCCTTTTGACCAGAACGCTTTGGAAGCAGCTCTCCAGATGAAAGATGCTGATAAGGATACTAAAATCACTTTGCTTACAATGGGACCACCTCAGGCAGCTGACGTATTGCGCGAAGGCCTGGCTATGGGTGCAGATGATGCTTATTTGTTCACGGACCGCAAAGTTGGCGGATCTGATACATTAGCTACAGGTTACAGCATTTCCCGCGTTATCAAGAAGATTGCTACTGAAAAAGGTATTGATATGTTTGATATCATTCTTTGCGGCAAACAGGCTATCGATGGCGATACAGCACAGGTTGGCCCGCAGATTGCTTGCGAATTGGATGTTCCGCAGGTAACATATGCAGCTCATATCGATGTTGATGCAGCAGCTAAAAAAGTTACTGTAAAACAGCAGAATGAAGAAGGCTATATCGTTACAGAAGCTAATTTCCCTGTTTTGATCACAGCTGTTAAAGAATTGAATGAACCGCGTTTCCCGACCATCCGTGGTACTATGAAAGCAAAACGCCGTCAGATTCCGGAAGTCCATGTTGACGATCTCGAAATCGATGAAAGCCGTCTTGGTTTGAGTGGTTCCCCGACAAAAGTCCGTAAAATTTTCACTCCGCCTCAGAGAACACAGGGTCTGGTTATCAACGAAGAAGATCCGCAGGTAGCTGTAGATACGTTGATGGAAAAATTGACGGAAAAGAAGATACTTTAATTCTAAGGAGGATATGTGAAAATGGATTTAGCAGAATACAAAGGCATTTATGTAATTGCTGAACAATTTGAAGGCAAATTACGTAACGTATCTTTCGAACTGTTGGGTCAGGCACGCAAATTGGCTGATACCATCGGT
Organism: Megasphaera sp.; assembly: GCA_022641375.1. GTDB lineage: Bacteria > Bacillota > Negativicutes > Veillonellales > Megasphaeraceae > Megasphaera. The sequence continues at coordinate 43,481 of JALCDF010000008.1, forward strand.
GACGAAGTAGGCGCTATCTTGATTGGCTATAATGTAAAACCGTTGGCTCAGGAATTAATTGCTAATGGTGCTCATAAAGTATATGTATTTGATGATCCGAAATTGGAACATTACAATACGACTGCATATGCAAAATGCATTTGCGATTTCTTCGAAGAAGAAAAACCGAACGTATTCCTCGTTGGCGCTACGAATATCGGCCGTGACCTCGGCCCTCGTGTTGCCAATACCTTGAAAACTGGCCTTACTGCAGACTGCACTGGCTTGGCTGTTGATGATGACAAGAAAACCATCGTTTGGACTCGTCCGGCTTTGGGCGGCAACATCATGGCTGAAATCATCTGCCCGGACAATCGTCCGCAGATGGGTACTGTTCGTCCGAACGTATTCAAAAAACCAGTTCCTGATGCTAGCGCAAAAGGCGAAGTAATCGAAAAGACAGCTAAATTAACTGATGCTGATTTCATGACAAAATTCGTTGAACTCATCAAAATGGGTGGCAGCGGTGTTAAATTGGAAGAAGCAGACGTTATCGTTTCCGGCGGCCGTGGCATGAATGGTCCTGATCCTTTCACAGGTATGTTGAAAGAATTAGCAGATCTCATGGGTGGTGCTGTTGGTGCATCCCGTGCAGCTGTTGATGCTGGCTGGGTCGATGCTCTTCATCAGGTTGGCCAGACAGGCAAAACTGTAGGTCCTAAGATCTACATTGCTTGCGGTATTTCCGGTGCTATCCAGCATTTAGCTGGTATGTCCGGTTCTGACTGCATTATTGCCATCAACAAAGACGAAGATGCTCCTATCTTCCAGGTTTGCGATTATGGTATCGTTGGTGATGCATTCACTGTCGTTCCTAAATTGACAGAAGCTATCAAAAAATTCAAAGCTTAAGTTATAATCATTGCTTACAAAAGAGCTGTCCTTAGGGCAGCTCTTTTTGTTTTAATACTGCCAGCTAACCAGAAAAATGTTTTCAATTATTGTCTGTCAATAGAAAATCAAAAT
>JALCDF010000009.1 GCA_022641375.1 Megasphaera sp.
GTAAAAATGTATGTTTGCGGTATTACGCCGTATAATCATTCCCATATGGGCAACGCCCGCCCGTTTGTGACCTGGGATGTCATCAAACGCTATCTGGAACATTTGGGATATGAAGTGACGCATATCCAGAATTTTACCGATGTAGATGATAAGATCATCAATGCTGCCAATGGGGAAGGGGTATCATGGGATACGATATCCAACCGGTACATCGCTTCGTATTTCGATGTGATGGACAAACTCCATATCCGCCGTGCTGATAAATATCCCCGTGTTTCCGAACACATGCCGGAAATCATCCATATGGTCGAAGTACTGATTGAAAAAGGCTATGCGTATGTATTAGATCATGACGTGTATTATAGTGTCGAAAAATTTAAGGATTATGGCGAATTGAGCGGCCGCAGCCTGGATGATATGATGGCCGGTGCCCGTGTCGAAGTGGATGCCCGTAAACATAATCCGATGGATTTTGCGCTCTGGAAGGGTGCTAAACCGGGTGAACCGGCATGGGACAGCCCCTGGGGTCCCGGTCGTCCCGGCTGGCATATCGAATGCTCGGCCATGAGCAATAAATATCTGGGTGATACGTTTGATTTCCATGGCGGCGGCAGCGACCTCATTTTCCCCCATCATGAAAATGAAATTGCCCAGTCAGAAGCATTTACCGGCAAAAAACCGATGGTACGGTATTGGCTCCATAATGGATTCATTACTATTAATTCCGAAAAAATGAGTAAGTCCCTGAATAATTTCTTCCTCGTCAAGGATGTCCTGGAACATTACAGTCCGGATGCATTGCGGTATTTCCTGATTTCCAACCATTATCGCAGCCCGTTGGATTTCAGCGATGAACGGCTTGAAGAAATGACCCGCAGCCTGGAACGTCTGGGTACATCCATCGATAATGTACTGGAACTCCTGGCGATGCCGGCCGGCGCAAAATCACCGGAAGCAGCACAGCTCCTGGCCGATGCCAAAAAAGATGAAGAAGATTTTGAAGAAGCGATGTGCGATGATTTCAATACCGCGTTGGCCAGTGCGGCTATGTTTGATTTAGCTAAAAAGGTAAATATATTTAAAGATGCCGTTGTCAATGCGCATGTTTCCGTGGATTCTTCTGTCGTTTCCGAAGTAAAACGGATTTTCAAGACTATGACGGATATCCTGGGTATACTGGAAGACCGTTGGAGCGGACAGCAGGCAGAAGCATCGGATAAGGATTATAATGATTTGATGGAAGCTGTTTTGGAAATTCGTCAGGAATGCCGCGAACAGAAGCAGTATGCATTGGCTGATGCCATCCGGGATAAACTGGCAGCTCTCGGCATTACGATCGAAGATTCTGCGCAGGGAGCACGCTGGAAAAAGTGAAATTCAAACAATTACAGGCATTAAAAAAACGGGCATATGAAGCGTTTGCCCAGGGCTCCCGCCTGGATGTCCCCCGTCAGGACGCCTCCCGGCTGGATTCCATTACCCTGGCGTTTGTCGGCGATGCGCAGTATGCGTTGTATTTACGGCACCGCCTCGTCGATACGGCGATTCCCAATGTACAGGTCCTGCATTTACTGGCGGCAGAATTTGTTTCGGCCAAGGCGCAGGCCCATGTATACCGGCACCTGAAAACGATGTTAAACGACGAAGAAAAGGCTGTATGCCAACGGGCCCGCAATGCGCACTCGCAGGTGCCTAAAAGCGCTTCGGTCGCAGAATACCATGATAGTACGGCGTTAGAAGCATTGACAGGGTACCTGGTGATGTCCAATCAATCCAAACGCCTTGACGAAGTCCTGGACCGTGTATATGTGTTGACAAAAGAGTACTGTGCCTTGCAGCATGGAGGAAAGGTGTGACTATGAGTACGGAACGGATCATCATCGGGCGTAACAGCGTGACCGAAGCGTTGCGGGCCCATCGTACGATCAGCAAGATATATACAGTGGAAGGGAATACGGCGCAGCCCGTGCAGCAAATCTGCGATTTAGCGGCAGCAGGGAATATCCCGGTGGAAAAGGTGGCCATGAATGTATTGAACAAACTGGCTCCGGACAGCCGCCATCAGGGGGTGATTGCCATCGCACCGCCTATAGCGTATGCGGATTTGTCGGAAGTATTGGCCGGAGCGGCAGCTAAGGGGCGCGTTCCCTTTCTGGTCCTTCCCGATGGCGTCGAAGATGTACATAACCTCGGGGCTATCATCCGCACTGCCGAATGTGCCGGTGTCGACGCCGTTTTACTTCCTAAACGGCACAGTGCACCGATTAACGAGACGGTAAGCAAAACGTCAGCCGGGGCGGTGGAATATATGCCGCTGGTCCAGATCGGTAATATTACGCAGACGCTGAAGCAGTTGAAAAAACAGGGATTCTGGGTCATCGGTGCCGATATGGATGGAGTGGGTGATTATTTCCATAGTTCCCTGACCGAACCGATTGTTTTAGTCATCGGCAGTGAAGGAAAAGGAATCTCTCATCTGGTAAAAGAAACGTGTGATGTATTGGTGCGAATCCCGATGTTCGGTCAGGTAAACTCTTTAAATGCGTCTGTCGCAGCGGCTCTTTTGATGTATGAAGTCGTCCGGCAGAGACAGGGAGAATAGATTATGAAGGATTTACTCATTGTCGATGGGTATAACATCATCTATGCCTGGGCGCCGTTGAAAAAATTAGCAAAAGAATCATTGGAGCATGCCCGGGATAAATTGATCGATACACTGGCCGGTTATGGTAAATCAAAAGGATATCTGCTGCTCATTGTTTTCGATGCCATGTATACGGATGAGGCAGCGAAATCCATAAAAATCGGCAGGGATTGTAAAGTTATTTTTACAGATAAAGAAGAAACGGCAGACAGCTGTATTGAACGAATCGTATATGAACATCGTCAGGACCGGCGCAATATTTATGTGGCCACGTCAGACGGGCCGGAACAAAATCAGATCCTGGGTGCCGGAGCGTATCGGATTCCGGCACGGGAACTGGCAGAAGATGTCAGGATGGTCCGGAAAGAGTTGTCTACGTATGCGCATACAAACGTTTTGAAACACAATGATACCCGCAATGAAGTTGTCTACCGGGTCCGCAATGAAGATGTATTGGCTAAATTGGAGAAAATTCGCAGATCAAAATAAGAATGTGAAGACGAGGTACCTATATGATGTTGGCAGAGACAAATTCAATGGCGTATCCTGGAAATGATAAATTCAAAGGGCTGAGCGATGAAGAAATCGTACGGATCGCTCAGGAAAACAGAAATGGAGAAGCGACAGAATATATTGTCAATAAATATCGTAATTTCGTAAAAGCAAAGGCGCGTTCCTACTTTTTGGTGGGAGCGGATCGGGATGATATCATACAGGAAGGTATGATTGGGCTATATAAGGCGACACGGGATTTTCGCGGCGACAAACTGGCTTCGTTCCGGGCATTTGCCGAATTATGCATTACCAGGCAGATCATTACGGCAATCAAGACAGCGACACGGCAAAAACATATCCCCCTGAATTCATATATTTCCCTGAATAAACCTATTTATGAAGATGAATCACAACGAACGCTTGAAGACATCCTGTCGGGCATACATGTGACCGATCCGGAAGAACTGGTCATCAGCAGGGAAGAATTCAATGATATCGAACTGAAAATGAATGAAATCCTCAGCGATTTGGAATGGCAGGTCCTTACGGCGTACCTGGATGGCAAGTCCTATAATGAAATGTCACGGGATCTGCATCGCCATGTAAAATCCATCGATAACGCGCTGCAACGTGTAAAACGTAAGCTGGAACGATATCTGGAAACGCGGAATGATGAAAATAATGGAAAGCGCCCTATTGATAGAAAACTTAAATAAGTGTACAATAACGTAGTAAGTGTGTTTTGTGAGGAGGAATAACGTGATCACAGTATTAGAAATCCTGGTTACTCTGCTGGCTATTGTGTTGATCGGTATCGTCGTAGCGCAGAAGAGCAAGACGCAGGGTATGGGGGCCGGTTTTGGCGGTGGCGCAGAAGATTTATTCGGTGGCCGGGCCCGTGGCATGGATGCTTTATTGTCTAAAATGACGATTGTCGTTTCGATTGTATTTGCAGTTTTAGTATTGCTTTTGGGAAGATTGATGCATACTTTTTAAAACGAAAGTTAGCCTGCGGTGACGCAGGCTTTTTTCGTCCAAAAATAGTGATAAATTTTTTTGATTAGCAGGTATCTTAATAAATAACAGCTACGAGGGGGCGGAGATAATGAATTCACACCTATATCATGATATAATACAAGTATGTACTGAGAAAGGATCTGCGGGAGCAACCGTCGAAGATTGTGCAGAACGGCTTCAATTGAGGAGCGGTGAATTAGCGGACTTATTTGAGACGTTTAATGAGATGATAAGGAGTGGAGCGCTCATGAGAATTGCAGGAGAACATTATTTGGCTACGAAGACCCCTGCGGAAGTTACGGGAATATATAAAGGATATACGGCGACGTTCGGATTTGTCCTCAGTGAAAATTTACAGGAGGATGTATATATTGCTGAACAGAATCGCCATACAGCTATGAATAATGATAAAGTCGTCGTGCGGATTATCCAAAACAGCAATGGCCGGCATAAACAGGAAGGGGAAATAACCCGGATCGTAGAACGGGCCAATAAAACCCTCGTCGGTACATTTGACCGGCAGCCTCATTGCGGCTTCGTCACGGCAGATGATGAACGGATTCGCGAAGATGTATATATTCCGCTGGATAAGACCGGCGGCGCCCGCAGCAGTGCCCGCGTTCTCGTCAAAATTACCCGCTGGCCCGAAGAAGGCATGAAAGCAGAAGGGGAAATCACGGAAATCCTGGGTTATGACGGCGATAAGGATTTGGATATCAAAGTGATCATGGCCCGTCATGGCCTGCCCTTTGATTTTCCCGATGATGTGAAAAAAGAAGCGGACCATATCGACATGACCGTGACGATGCAGCCGGACCGCAGCGATTATCGGGACCGCTCGCTGATTACTATTGACAGTGAAGATGCCAAGGATTTGGATGATGCCATCGATGTAGTCCGTCTCCCCAACGGAAATTTCCGACTGGGCGTCTACATCGCCGATGTCAGCTGCTATGTCCGTCCCGGTTCGGCGATTGACAATGAAGCCTATACCCGGGGCACCAGCGTGTATCTGGTCGACCGGGTCATTCCGATGTTGCCGGTTGCTCTTTCCAATGGCATTTGCAGCCTGAATGCTGGTGAAGACCGGTATTCCATGACGTGTGTCATGGAAATCGATAAGCAGGGCACCGTCCTCCATGCCGATATCGGCCCGGCAGTGATTCGCGTCGCCCGGCGTTGCAATTATAAAGAAATTAAAAAAGCGCTTGCGGATAACATCATCCCCGATGATTTGGCACCGCTGATGCCCATGCTCCGCAACCTGAGGGAATTGTCCCAGATCTTAAAGGATATGCGGCTGCGCCGCGGGGCGATCGATTTTGATTTCCCGGAATATAAAGTTATCCTGGATGAAGAAGGTGTGCCGCTGCGGCTGGAAAAACGGGAACGGACTATGGCGGAACAGATCGTAGAAGAAAGCATGCTCATTGCCAATGAAACGGTGGCTTCATATCTGCGTGACAGCGGCAATCCGTCGGTCTATCGTATCCATGAACTGCCGGAACCCGAACGAGTTGAAATGATGCGCACGGTTTTGTCCAGCTTTAACCTGCCGCTTCCTGATACGGAAGAGGTCAAACCGGAACAATTCCAAAAATTATTGGTGATGACGAAGGGTACCGAAGCGGAAAATGTCGTGCAGACCATTGCACTGCGTTCCATGCAGCAGGCCCGGTATTCTACGGTAAATGCCGGCCATTTCGGCCTGGCGTCCGAATGTTATACTCATTTCACATCGCCAATCCGCCGTTATCCGGATCTGATGGTCCATCGCCTGATCCGTCAATATCAGGCGGAAGGAAAGTTGAAGGAAAAAGAAGCACAGCAGTCCTTATCGTATCACACGATTGCTGCGGACCAGTCCAGTGTGCGGGAACGGGTCGCCGTGGAAGCGGAACGGGAAACGGATGATTTGAAAAAGGCTCAGTATATGGTACCGTTTATTGGCCAGGCCTATGATGCACATATTACAGGAATCACCGCATTTGGCATGTTCGTAGGGCTGGAAAATGGCATTGAAGGCTTGATCCATATTTCTATGCTTGCCGATGATGCGTATGAATTCGATGAAACGACATATACGATGAGAGGCCAGCATGGTGGCAAGATATATCATCTTGGTGATTCGTTGCGGGTTACGCTGGCTAACGTAAATGTAGAAAAGTATGAAATTGATTTTGCCCCCGGTGAATACGCTTCCATGGAAGAATTGCAGAATGCCATGACCAAGAGTAATGAACGGCGTCATAAAGGGCGTGGAGATAAAAAGCCGGATAAGACGAAACGAAATTGGTTCGCCGGTGCCGGCAAATCCGGCCAGGGCAAAAAGAAGAACCGGAAGAAAGACCATAAGGGAAATAAGAAGAAAGACCGCAAGAAGAAAGGCGGCAAAGGTAAGAAATCAAAAAGAAAGTAGGTAATATATTTTGGCAAAAGGACCGGTAAAGGGCGTAAAATATATAACGGATAACCGCAAAGCCCGCCATGATTATTTTATCCATGAAACCATAGAAGCAGGGATTGCCCTCACGGGGACTGAAGTTAAATCATTGCGTCAGGGGCATGTGAATCTGAAGGACAGCTTTTGCCGCATTGATAATGGCGAGATGTTCCTCGTAGGGGTCCATATCAGTCCCTATGATCAGGGGAATCGGTTCAACCATGATCCGCTGCGGACACGCAAGCTGCTTCTCCATAAATATGAAATCCTGAAATTGTTAGGGCGCATTAAAGAAAAAGGATATACCCTGATTCCATTGAACCTTTATTTTAAAAGGGGCATGGTCAAGGTTACCGTTGGGTTGGCAACGGGGAAAAAATTGTATGACAAGCGGCAGGACCTGGCAGAAAAAGAAGCCAAGCGCGATATCGAACGGCATATGAAACAAAATTATTAGCATGACGAATCGATGCCATAAAAAATGACCTTAATATAAGGTCATTTTTTTATCGCTATATGCTTGAAATACTTTGATTGCTTCCTGACGGTCCATTTGCTTTAATACCAGGGTGCTGCAGTCTTTTCGCCCATCCTCGATATATTTATAAATGAAATCATCACGAAAACCGATAGCTGCCGCATCCTGCGCCGTATTTCCATAATATACCGTCTTGATATTGGCCCAGATGATGGCGCTGAGACACATAGGACAGGGCTCTGCCGAGGTGTATAGTTCGCATCCGGTCAGGTCGTGGGTCCCCAGATGGCGGCAGGCATCGCGGATAGCCTGCATTTCACCGTGGCATGTCGGGTCGTGATTGACCAGGACTTCATTATGGCCGCGGCCGATGATATGACCGTCCCTGACGACGACGGCACCGAACGGGCCGCCGTCACCGGTAGCGATATTCTTAGCTGATTCTTTGATGGCTTCTTTCATAAAGTCCATATGGATACCTTCTTTCTGGCGTGTTTTTACGTTTATTATATCATGAGTGCGACGGCGGGAGAAGGATGAAGCGGACGGTAAAAATGGAAAGCGGCGCTACTGGCTACAGCTCATTCCCTATGCTATAATAATAAAGATTGGAATAATATCGATAGTTGATTGACAGGAGGATTATTATGAAATGTCGTAATTGTGATAAAGAAGCTGTGTATGATGACGGTTTGTGCGAAACGTGCCATCAACAGGCAAAGCAGCAGGAAGCGCAGGTCATGTCAGATCATGAACGGGATAATTTCAACGGCAAGACCATCGAAGAAGACGGGACTGTCCGGGAAGAACGTAATATGTATCAGGAACCGTCAGGGACGGAACAGACGACGGGAATCCATATTGTTACGAATACGTTATCCTGGCGGGTAAAACTCGCCCTGGGATTCATCATCTTCTGCATCCTGGCGGTTATCATCGGCGTGCTGGGATTTATCGTCGTCGCCATGCCGTACCTCATTGGGGCATTCCTCATTTATTTCGTTTACAATATTATAAAAGCAATCTTAAACCGTTAGGGGCTGTCCATAAAGGGCAATCGTGTATCGCAGCATAAGGAGAAAATGAATATGAACGAAAAACTGGTCATCATCGATGGCAACAGCCTGCTGTATCGGGCTTTTTACGCAATTCCCATGTTAACCGACAGCCAGGGGCGGCCGACAAATGCCGTGTATGGTTTTTTGAATATGTTATTGAAGTTATATGAACAGCTGGATCCACAGTACGTTGCCGTTGCTTTTGACAAGGGAAAATATACGTTCCGGAACGATTTGTTCGACGGGTATAAAGCGACGCGCAAGCCTGCACCGGATGAATTGCAGCCCCAGTTCGCCCTGATACGGGAAGTGTTGGCCTGTTTGGGAATCCATATCCTGGAAATGGAAGAATATGAGGGCGATGATATTATCGGTACCCTGGCAAAAGGCATGGAAAAAGAAGATATGGAAATTGCCGTCGTTACTGGCGACCGGGATGCGCTGCAGCTCGTTGATGAACAGGTTACGGTGTATCTGACTAAAAAAGGGATTACGACCATGCTCGCCGTGACCCCGGCGGTCATGAGCGAAGAATATGGATATACACCGTCCCAGGTCATCGATATGAAGGCGCTCATGGGAGATACGGCTGATAACATTCCCGGTGTCCCCGGAGTCGGAGAAAAGACGGCATTCAAGCTAATCAGTCAATTCCAAACGGTGGAAGGTGTATATGACCATCTTGATGAAGTAAAGGGAAAAAAGCTCAAGGAAAAATTAGCTGATAATAAGGATAAGGCCATGTTATCCAAGGACCTGGCGACAATCCGCTGCGATGTACCCGTGGAGTATACATTGGACATGTTTGCACCTCAGCCGCGCGAAGCAGATGTAGCAGAATTGTTCCGCAGCCTGGGATTTAAAAACCTGTTGGAACGCTTTGCGTCCTTTGACCGTTTTTCGTCCCTGGCGGCAGCAGCACCGGTCCAGCAGATACACGACATACCGGCAGCACAGATGCCGCCGGCGTCTCTTGCCGGACAGGTGACAGCAGTGGAAGGTTTGTATACGGACGACATCCCGGTGCCGGCCCTGAAAGCTCTGGCTGTTGCCACAGCGGACGGCGTCTGTTCGGTTCCGGCTGAACAATTCGGTGCGTATTTAGCAGCCTTGTCCGGAGCACAGGCGGTCATTACGACGGATGGCAAGAATCTTTCGAAAGTGGCTGTGGCTTATACGCCGGCACCGCTGCCTTTGGCGGATATAGTGCTGGCAGCGTACTTGCTGGATCCGACGCGTACGACCTACGGGCTGTCCTATTTGTCGGAAAAGTTCGCAGTCCCGCTGGAAGAACATCCGGACAATCCGGCCGCGCAGCTGGTTTGTAATGCGTCTTTTTCGTATGCCGTCTGGCCTAAAGAAAAAGATCAAATGGATCAGGATGGATTGACTGATTTATATTATACGATAGAAATACCGCTGATCCATACGCTGGCCAGGATGGAAGTGAATGGATTTACGGTAGACCGGCAGCGGCTGATGGATATGGACCGGGAACTGTCGTTAGAAGCGGATCAGTTGGAAGAAGAAATCTACGATGATGCCGGCGAACAGTTCAATATCAATTCGACGAAGCAGCTCGGCGTCATTTTGTTTGAAAAATTACAATTACCGGTAATCAAGAAAACAAAGACGGGGTATTCGACCGATTCTGCCGTATTGGAAGCATTGAAGGACACGAATCCCATGATTCCTAAGATCCTTCGCTTCCGGGCGTTGAAAAAGCTCATTTCCACCTATCTGGATGGACTAGAACCGCTCATTTCACCGCAGACGGGGCGCATACATACGCATTTTAACCAGATGGTAACGGCGACAGGCCGTCTCAGCAGTTCGGATCCGAATCTACAGAATATTCCTATTCGGACGGAACAGGGAAAGAAAATCCGTTCCCTGTTTGTTCCCGGTGCGGGCTATGACTATATCCTATCCGGCGATTATTCACAGATTGAATTGCGGCTGCTGGCCCATTTGTCACAAGACCCGACGATGATTGATGGCTTTCTCCATGGGCAGGATATCCATCGTCGTACGGCTTCAGAAGTTTTTGGTATCCCGTTTGATGAAGTTACGCCGGAACAGCGTTCTCATGCCAAAGCCGTTAATTTCGGTATTATTTACGGTATCAGTGATTTTGGACTGGCCCGGAATATTTCTATTTCCCGCAAGCAGGCTAAAGAATACATCGAATCGTATTTTTCCCGTTACAGCATGATCCGTCAGTATATGGACAGCCTTATCGTCCAGGCGCATGAAACGGGGATGGCCCGGACGATGTTCGGGCGGCTGCGCAAATTACCGGAAATCAACAGTAAGAACTTTACGCGCCGTTCCTTTGCAGAACGCACGGCGATGAATACGCCCATCCAGGGCAGTGCCGCCGACATCATCAAACTGGCGATGAATGCGGTCCAAAAAGAATTAGAAATACGCGGGATGCAAAGCCATTTATTGGTCCAGGTTCATGATGAACTGGTATTGGAAGTCCCGGAAGCGGAAAAAGATGACGTGGCAGCCCTGCTTAAAGATACGATGGAACATATTGTTACCCTTTCTGTGCCGCTCACGGTTGATATCCATTATGGCAGGAATTGGGAAGAAGCAAAATAAGCAGGCCGTCTGGGCGGCGTGTCTGAAAATCAAGAGGATAAAGTATGCCGGAGCTTCCGGAAGTAGAGACAATACGTGCGTACATAGATGAAAAAGTTTCGGGACGCCGGATAGATGATATCCGGGTCTGTTTGCCGCGTCTGATTAAGAACAGTTCTGCCGGCGATATGAAAAAAACGCTGATAGGACGGACCATCACGGCCTGCAGCCGCCGGGGGAAATATCTGCTCCTTCATACGGATGGGCCGTACTCTCTTCTTATCCATCTGCGGATGACCGGAAGTCTAATCTATGATGCCGGCGGTGGTGAAGAAATCCGGGCGCAGCGCATCGTATTCCTTCTTGATACAGGGAAACTCATATACAGGGATATTCGTACGTTAGGCTGTCTGTGGCTGGTGCCGTCTGCCGGGCTGACGCATATCAAAGGGTATGATACCCTGGGGCCGGACGGCAACAGTCCGGAATTTACGACGGCGTATGTCTATCCGAGGCTGAAGGGAACGCACCGCCGGATCAAGTCGTTCCTGCTGGATCAGACGCAGGTTGCCGGCTTAGGGAATATCTATGTGGATGAAGCCCTCTTTCGGGCCGGTATCCGCCCGTCCCGGCGCTGCAATCATATCAGCAGGGTAACAGCCGGCCGCCTTTGTGATGCTGTCCATGCTGTCCTTGCGGAAGGACTGGCCCATGGGGGCACGACCATACGTAACTTTGTCGGCGGCAGCGGCCGTGAAGGAAACAATCAGGACTATCTTCGTGTATATGGCAGGGAAGGCCAGCCCTGTCTTGTATGCGGCACGGAAATACGCTATGTCAAACAGGCAGGGCGGGGAACACATTATTGTCCCCATTGCCAGACGTAATGGCAGGATATGCCATGTATAGAAGGAGAAATCAGTATGTATACTATCGGTATTACCGGAGGAATCGCTTCGGGTAAGAGCACCGTTGTCCAGATGCTCCAAGGGTACGGAGCCGCAATCATTGATTGTGATGTATTGGCCAGGGATGTCGTGGCACCGGGATCTAAGGGGCTGCAGTCGGTCCGGGAAGCGTTCGGTCCCCAGGCGGTCCGGCCGGATGGCTCCATGGACAGGGCGTATATCGGGTCTGTCGTGTTTCATCAGCCGGCCCGTAAAGCGGAATTAGAAGGAATTTTATTTCCGCTGATCCAGCAGGGAATTGAGGATGCTGTCGATTCGTATAGTACAGATGAAAAAAAATCTGTCGTTTTTCTTGACATGCCCCTGTTGTTTGAGGTAAAATACGATGCATACGTCAATGAAACCTGGTTGGTGTACGTGGACCCGTCTACGCAGCTGAAACGGCTCATGATACGGAACGGTTTTACGGAACAGGAAGCGCTGGTACGTATCCAGGCACAGCTTCCTATCGATACCAAACGGTCGTTGGCGCAGGTCATTATTGATAATACTGGTTCATTAGAGACTACTAAAGAACAGGTCCGGACTCAATGGGATGGATTGTTATCCCGAATACAGCATCTGTAAGGTGAAGGCGTTGAGAAAAAGCACTGGTAGAAAAGGGAAAATTGTCATCGCATTGTTGCTAGCTTGTTTTTCTATGTGTTATTTCTATTCATGGAAAGATGATATGATGCGGAAATTCGTCTATCCTCTTCAGTATGATTATATGGTGCGGCAGTATTCGTATACGGACCATGTAGATCCGGCTCTGGTGGCATCTGTGATCCTGGTAGAAAGTAAATTTAATCAGGCCGCGTCGTCTCATCGAGGTGCCCATGGTTTGATGCAGATCATGCCCGAAACGGGACAGTGGATCGCCGAACAAATGGATATGCCTGATTATACGCCGGAGAAGCTGAATGATGTGCGTACTAACATCAAGATGGGTACATGGTATCTGGCGTATTTACTGAAAGAATATGACGGCAACAAGGTATTGGCGCTGGCGGCATATAATGCCGGCAGGGGACACGTGGATGAATGGGTTTCAAAGTATGGCTGGAAAAAGAATTTTTCAGAAATTGAAAAAATACCCTTTTCAGAAACGCGAGAATATGTTAGAATAGTCATGTTGAACGAAAAACAGTACAAGCAATTGTATGACTTTTGATTATGCGGTTGTGGCGGAATGGCAGACGCGCTGTCTTCAGGTGGCAGTGATCATCGATCGTGCGGGTTCAACTCCCGCCAACCGCACCACTATTTGCCCTATGGATGAGACATTGATTGAAAGACTCAAACAATGGAATATCAATTCTGTTCTCCCACTACATGTGGGAGATTTTAAGTTACGGTCAGATTTTTGCATGATAACAGAAGACGGTAAAGATAAGGAATACCGCCTGTTTACTTATGTGAATGATGACAAGGGATGGTCTGTCAGAGCCGTCCTGAACCCTTCATCAGAAGAGTTTTCTATCCGTACCGACATCGGTATGCTGGAATTTGCGCTCATTGAATTTATTACTGATGATTTTGATATGTTCCGCCACATGGTAGAAACACGGCTGGAACGGATCATCGATACATATTATGTCCATGTGAGCAAAGAGTTCAGCATTATCCTGAAGAATAAGGGTATCCCTGATGTAGAGTGGGATAGTTTCCTGCCTGCGGAGCATAAAGGCTTACGCCGTCTGATTAAACCTAATGATGCCATACGCATCATTAACGGATCGTATATGATTTTGTCATATTATGATTCGGCAAGTCAAAGCGGCTTATCTCTGATGTATAATATTTTACGGGATGATTTTTTTGCCGAACGCCGTATTCATAATTTCCCTAATCTTGTCCATGATTTTGACAGCCGGGATATCAATGATTTGAAACAATTGCTGCAAGACAGGCTGGTGCCTGTTTTAGATGTCATTGCTGCAACAGTAGCAGAGAAATCATAATGGCTGCCCAGAGGTTGGAACGTTGGTTTGGCGCTCGTTGTCAGACCGGTGGGCAAGTGGTATACTAAAAGTAATTTTGATTTTATTTTTAAGAGTGAGCGTGAGCTCACTCTTAACTTTTACCTACGCTGTTTTTGAGATAGTTGGTGGACAACATGAGACGTGAACATATTGAAGAAATTATATCAAAAGAAGTAGAAAAACTGATTGCCGGCACGGAATTAGAGCTGGTGGATGTAGAATATGTCCGTGAAAAGAATTGGTATTTGCGGGTCTTTATCGATAAAGAAGGTGGCATTGGGCTGGAAGATTGTCAGATCCTGAGTGAACGGCTCAGTCAATATTTGGATGAAGCGGATCCAATCCAGGATAATTATTTACTGGAAGTATCGTCACCGGGGCTGGATCGTATTTTAAAGAAGGATAAAGATTTTCTTCGGTATCAGGGCCGTGATATTGACATTCATTTCTTTAAGCCCTATGAAGGTGTTAAAGATCTTGTTGCCAACTTGTCCGAAAAAGATGGTGATGTGCTGAAGGTTCATATTGATGGTAAAGAAAAAACGATAGAGCTGAAAGATATAGCCCAGGTACGGCTGCATATTGATTTTTAGTGGAGGTTATCGAAGTGAATAAAGAATTACTCAACGCGATTACGTATTTATCCAAGGAAAAGGGCGTTTCTATTGATGTCATTTGTGATTCTTTGGAAGCGGTCCTGATTACGGCTTACAAAAAAGAACCGGATGCGAACCCGACAGCAGAAGTGGAACTGAATCGTTCGACCGGTGATTATAAAATCATTGCAGCCAAAACGGTAGTAGAAGAAGTAGAAAACCCACATACGGAAATTTCTTTGGAAGCAGCGAGGGAAATTAATAAAGAATATGAACCGGGCGATATTATCCAAAGGGATGTCACTCCTAAAAACTTTGGCCGTATTGCCGCGCAGTCAGCAAAACAAGTCATGATACAGCGCCTTCGCGAAGCCGAACGGAGTATTGTCTATGATGAATTTTCCAATCGTACCGATGATATCATTACCGGTATCATCCAACGGATAGAAAATAAAAATGTATATGTGGATTTAGGGAAAGCCGAAGCCGTTTTACCGGCTTCGGAACAGATACCTTCTGAAACATACCTCATTGGCGAACGGATTAAATGTTATGTTGTCGAAGTCCGTAAAACGACCAAGGGAGCTCAAATCCTTGTATCACGGACACATCCGGGCCTGCTCAAGCGACTTTTCGAACTGGAAGTACCGGAAATTTATGAAGGAGTCGTAGAACTTAAGTCTGTTGCCCGGGAACCGGGACGGCGTTCTAAGATTGCCGTGTATTCCCGTGATACCAATGTCGATTCCGTGGGAGCGTGCGTAGGACCTAAAGGATGCCGTGTCCAGAATATCGTTACGGAATTGCAGAATGAAAAAATAGATATCGTCAAATGGGATGAAGATCCGGCTGTATACATTGCCAATGCCCTCAGTCCGGCACAGGTCATCTCCGTTACTGTCGATGAAGCGGAAAAATCATCGAGCGTGGTTGTTCCGGATTATCAATTATCATTGGCTATTGGTAAAGCCGGCCAAAATGCCCGCCTGGCTGCCAAGCTGACAAACTGGAAAATCGATATCAAAAGCGAATCCCAGGCAGGACTGGCAATGGATGGAAGCGATGCCGTGTCAGAAGATGATCAGAAGGAAACGGCGGAAAACGATATTCTCAGTGATTTAGCGATGCCGTCTGAAACAGTGCGTGAGGAAGATACTGCTGAAAAATCACCGGATCAGGAGGGACTATGAAACAGAAAAAGATACCACTTCGCATTTGCGCCGGGTGTCAGCAGCAAAAAAGCAAAAAAGAAATGATCCGTGTCGTCCGTACACCAGAAGGAACTGTTGAGATAGACAAGACCGGAAAAAAATCGGGCCGCGGCGTATATATTTGTAAAAATGTGGAATGCCTGGAAAAAGCCTATAAGGAACATCGCCTGGAGCGGTCCCTTAAATGTAAAGTATCGGATGAAATCTACGAAGATCTTCGAAAAGAATTCGTATGACAGAACATGATAAAGTATTAAATTTGTTGGGATTGGCCTGCAGGGCTGGCAAAGTGATTTGCGGCGATTATCCGGCAGCCAACTATTTAAAGAAAAAAACAGTGCCCATGTTGTTCCTCGCTTCCGATGGGGGCAGAGATAATACTGAGAAGTATACCCGCCTGGCGGAAAGAAAAGGGATGCGCATTGTGAATGTATATACAAAAAGTGAGCTAGGACATGCCGTCGGCAAGCCGCAGAGTGTTGTTATTTTGGTGGCAGATGGTGGTTTTGCCCGTGCGATTGATAAAGTGATGAGCATTACAGGCAATCATTGAAGGGGGTAAATAGATGACGAAACGAGTATACGAAATAGCAAAGGATTATGGTGTATCAGCCAGGACAGTCATCAAAACATTAGGAGAACATTCCATTAAGGCCGGAAATTTCACCGGAGTCGACGATAAAATGAAATCAATATTAGATAAATCTTTTACAGCAAATACTAAAAAGGAAAGCCGGAATATACAAAAGATGAAACCCGTTCAAAATCAGGTCAATACCCACTCCACTTCCCCTTCTGGAAGTCAAAAGCAGAATACCCCGAATCGTCCGGTTCATCAGATGAAGCAGACGCAGACAGATACTCAGAAACCCAACGGTACGAATCATTCGGGCAATCAGGGCAATCCCAATCATGGGGATACATCCAAACCAAGCAGCAGCCGTGAAAGAAATTTCAATCGTGATCGGAAGCAGCAGAACAGTGGCAACCGGCACAATCAATATAACCAGAATAAGCAGTCTGCCGGTCAGAACCGCAATCAGCAGAACAATCGCAATGCCAGCAGCAATGGCAATACTGCGAATACCAATACGACGGGTACTGCCGGTACTGGCGCTAACAAAAATCAGAATCAGCAGAAACATACTACAGATTCGAAACGGACTAAATTCTTTGGCCGTCCCCAATCAAGCAATGATTCTCATGGCAACAAAAAGAAGCATAGCCAGAATAACCGTAATGCCTCCGGTTCCAATGCGAATTCGAAGAACAGACCTCATACACTTTTATCTAACGTATTGAATAAAGGGAAAAACAAAAATAACCGCCATAATCAACGGAATCAACATAATCAACACAATCAACATAATAATACGGATATGAGGGGCAATGAAGCAGCGAAGAAGAAGCATTATCCGACAGCCATCGAATTGCCGGAAACCATTACGGTAAAGGACTTTGCCGACCGCTTAGGTCGTGAAGTTGGCGAAGTCATCAAAAAGCTCCTGATGGGCGGCATTATGGCTACCATCAATCAGGAAGTCGATTATGAAACAGCCTCGCTCATTGCCGATGAATTTGGTGTTACCGTTTCTCAGGAAGCACCACCGGAAGATCCGACAGAAATCGAAGAAATCATCGATCCACCGGAAACACTGAAAAGCCGTCCGCCTGTCGTTACGATCATGGGTCATGTCGACCATGGTAAAACGAGCTTGCTGGATGCTATCCGCCAGACCAATGTTACCAGTCATGAAGCCGGCGGCATTACCCAGCATATCGGTGCTTATCAGGTCCGGTATCATGGCAAGAAAATCGTATTCATGGATACCCCGGGGCATGAAGCTTTTACGGCGATGCGTGCTCGTGGAGCCCAGGTTACGGATATTGCTGTCCTGGTCGTTGCTGCTGATGACGGTGTCATGCCGCAGACCATTGAATCCATCAATCATGCTAAATCGGCAGGTGTTCCGGTCATCGTAGCCATCAATAAGATCGATAAAGAAAGTGCGAATCCGGAACATGTCATGCAGCAGCTGACTGAATATGGACTGGTCAGTGAAGATTGGGGCGGCGATACGATCATGGTTCCCGTTTCGGCACATAAGAAAATCGGTTTGGATGAACTTCTGGAAAATATCCTCGTATTGGCAGAAGTCCTGGATTTAAAAGCCAATCCGAATCGTCCGGCCGAAGGGGTCGTCATCGAAGCCAAATTGGATAAAGGCCGTGGCCCTGTGGCATCCGTCCTCATCCAAAAAGGTACGCTTCGTATCGGTGAACAAATTATCGTCGGTTCCTGTTATGGGAAAGTCCGGGCCATGAATAGTGAACGGGGCGAAAGGGTCAAGAAAGCAGAACCGTCTATCCCTGTTGAAATCCTTGGTTTGAATGATGTACCGGAAGCGGGGGATATCCTGAATGTAACGGATGAAAAGACAGCGCGTTCCGTTGCGGAAAAACGTCTGGAAAAGAAACGTTCGTCCGAACTCCACGTCAATGCCAAAGTTACACTGGATGATCTGTTCAAGCAAATCCAGGAAGGGGAACTGAAAGAACTGCCGCTGATCGTCAAAGGCGACGTTCAGGGTTCTGTAGAAGCCTTAAGTCAGTCCTTGCTGGCCATCAAGAGTGATGAAGTACGTATTTTTATCGTACATGCCGGTGTCGGCGCTGTTACGGAATCAGATATCATGCTGGCGTCTGCTTCGAATGCGCTCATCATTGCGTTTAATGTCCGTCCGGATGCATCGGCGCGTAAGGCTGCTGAACATGAAAATGTAGATATGCGGATGTATCGTGTTATCTATGATGCCATTAATGATGTGGAAGCGGCTATTAAAGGGATGCTGGAAAAGAAATTTGAAGAACATATCCTGGGCCGGGCAGAAGTGCGTAAAGTTATTACGACACCGAAAGTTATCGTCGGCGGCTCCTATGTCAAAGAAGGCAAGATTACCAGTGCATCTAAGATTCGCCTGATCCGCAATGGAATCGTGGTCCATGAAGGGGAAGTCGGCGGGCTGCGCCGGTTTAAAGATGATGTCAAAGAAGTGGCATCCGGATTTGAATGCGGCATTACCCTGGAAAACTATCGTGATATCAAGGAAGGCGACGAAATAGAAGCGTATGAAATGGTAGAAGTGAAAGCAGAGTAAAGTGAGGAAATACTATGGGAGAATTACGAGTACGCAAAATACAAGAATTTATTAAGCAGGAAGTTTCCAATATCCTGCTTCGTAAATTGAAGGATCCGCGTTTGGGATTCGTTACGGTTACCGATGTGCGTATTACCGGGGATCTTCGGGAAGCCACTATTTACGTCAGCCTTTTTGGCAGTGATAAACAGAAACAAGATACGCTGCAGGCTTTAAAGCATGCGACGGGCTATATTCGTACGGAAGTAGGAAGAAGCCTGGGAATCCGTTATTCGCCGACCATTACATTCCAACAGGATACATCTCTCGATTATGGCATGAAAATAGATAAAATCCTTCATGACATAGAAAAGAAGGACTGATACATATGAATTGTACGTCCCACGATTTGCAAAATTTATGGAGCAGGTATCATTCAATCATGCTGACTGCTCATGTAAGTCCCGATGGTGATGCTATTGGCAGCCTGCTGGCGCTGTATCACTGGCTGAAGGAACAAGGAAAGCAGGTCGTCATGGTTGTCGATGATGACATTGATGACAAATTCAAATTTTTGGATGGCGCAGAAGCCATTCAAAAACCAAACGCTGTCCATACGGATGGCCAATGGCTGTATGTCGTCCTTGATGCCACTTCAGCAGATCGTTGCGGTAAGGCGGCGGATCTTATTCAAGGCAAAGTGCTCAATATTGATCACCATATTTCTAATGAACATTTTGCCGACTGGGAATTCGTGCGGCCGGATGTAGCGGCTACCGGTGAAGCCCTGACAGCTCTGTTCTTGGAATGGGGAGTCGGCATGACGGCTGCGATGGCCCAGGCATTGTATATGGCTATCGCAACGGACTGTGGCTTCTTCAAATTCAGCAATACGACGGGGCATACATTGCGCATGGCGGCGAATCTCGTCGATGCCGGGGCTGCGCCCAATACTATTTCAGAGCACCTGGAAGCTCAATCGCTGATTAAGCTCAGAGCATTGTCGGAAGTATTGAAACATATCGAACTCTTTGCGGGCAATACGGTTGCCGGCATCAGCTTCACCCCGGAAGTATTGAAACATACGGGTGAGCATACCGGTGGATATATCGATTATGCCCGTAATGTAAAGGGTGTCGATGTAGCTTTTACAGTGAAATATATCAGTGACAATGAGACGCGGGTCAGTCTTCGTTCCAAAACCGTGGATGTGAATGCCATTGCTGCCGTTTTTGGCGGCGGCGGTCATGTCCGGGCAGCGGGATGTACGATTGCGGAACCGTTGTCAAAGGCCAAAAAAATGTTAGTGAAGGAAATCATACGGAATAAATGATAAATGGAATTGTAAACGTATTAAAACCGACGGGTATGTCCAGCCATGATGTAGTAGGTCAGTTACGCCGCATCTACCATATGAAAAAGGTTGGCCATGCAGGAACACTGGATCCGTTGGCGGCAGGCGTACTGCCGGTATATTTGGGACAGGCCACACGGCTTATCGAGTATGGGGACAGCAATATTAAACAATATCGTGCTGAATTCACACTGGGGCTGGCAACGGACACGGAAGATTCGACCGGTGAGGTCGTCGCTGCGGCACCGCTGCCGGAATTGTCTGTTGAAGATATCAAAACGGCGCTGGAGATGTTTCACGGCGAAATCGAACAACGTCCGTCCCGGTATTCAGCAATCAACATCAATGGAGTAAAGGCCTATAAACTGGCGCGCCAGCATGCTGATTTCACATTGCCGGGCCGGCAGGTCACGATTTATGATATCCGCCTGTTGTCCTATGATGCCGGATGCGGTGTCTTCGATGTCACGTGTTCGCAGGGGACGTATGTCCGGTCTCTGATTCGGGACTTGGGCGAGGCTCTCGGTACATATGGCTGTATGACCTATCTGGTGCGTATCAAAGCAGGGTTATTTGATATTGACGAGGCGGCGACGTTGGAAGAAATAGAGGCAGAACCGATGCGCTATGTATTGTCGGTGGATACGGCTATCCAGGAATTGCGTAAGGTCACCCTGCCGGCAGCAGGGTGTGCGTCTTTGCTGCAAGGCCGTCCGGTTCCATTTGCCGGGAAGGGATTGCCGCCGGACGTCGTGTTGCGAATTTATAATCCGGAAGATAAATTAGCGGGCATCGCTCGTTTTGATAAAGAACATCATGTCATTCGTCCTCATAAGATGTTTGCAGATGTGTTGTGAGGTGGCCAAATGCAAGTTTTTCATTCGTTTCAGGAAATAAAAGACTGTGATGGCGCCATAGTTGCGTTGGGGACCTTTGACGGTGTTCATTTAGGACATCAGAAAGTCATGCGGACAGCTATGGAAAAAGCCGCTGTCCATAAAGTAAAATCGATTGTTGTTACCTTTGAGTCACATCCGTTGTCGGTCCTCTGTCCCGACAAAGAACCACCGCGATTAGCGACAGTGGAACAGAAGGAACAATATATAGCGGATGTGGGTATCGATGCACTGGTCCTTTTGCCGGTGACAAAGCATCTTCTCGATGAATCACCGGAGGAATTCTGCCAACAGATACTTGATTATATCCATCCGTTGGGAATCGTCGTAGGTTCCAACTTTACATATGGTAAAAAAGCAGCAGGAAATACAGCCTCTTTAACGGCATTCATGGGAGCGTATGGCGTAGATGTCAATGTCCTGCATCTATTGGAACGGCCGGGACGGGCTGTACCTATTAGCAGTACGGTTATCCGCCGGCTGGTACTGATGGGACATATGGAAACGACAGCAGCGCTGTTGGGACGTCCGTTTGAAGTGACAGGCAAAGTTGTCGTGGGCGATCGTCGGGGACATCTGATAGGGTTTCCTACCGCCAATATGCTGATTCCCACAGATATGGCATTGCCGCCCGATGGTGTTTACATTACGGAACTCGGCTGGGATGGTACCTTTCACCAGGCGATGACCAATATCGGTGCGAATCCGACGTTTGCCAATCAATACCGTCGTATCGAAACGCATATATTGTCTTTCCAGGGGAATATATATGATAAGAAAGTAGTACTGCGATTCTTAAAACGATTGCGGCCGGAAATGCAATTTGACAGTACCGAAGACCTGGTCAGGGAAATGAAATCAGATGAAAGTAAAACGATTAATTATTTTCAGTCGCTGGGATTGAAATAAACTCATACCAATGATATAATACTGATATAGGAAAGAACAGGGAGAATTATTAGTATATGTATTTATTAAGGAGTGATTGGTAATGAAGTATTCTGACCTCGCGATGGGGCTTAAAGCCTCAGAAATCCGTGAATTGCTGAAGTTGACAACCATGCCGGAAATAATTTCCTTTGCGGGTGGTTTGCCGGCACCTGAATTATTTCCGTTGGAAGAAATGAAACAGGTCGACGTAGCAATCCTGGATAAGGAAGGACAGCAGGCGGTACAGTATGGCACGACAGATGGCTATGTTCCTCTCCGTGAAAAGATTGCAGCCCGTATGAAACAGGCGTTCCAGGTAAACTGTACTGCGGAAGAAATCGTCATCACATCTGGTTCACAGCAAGGGTTATCCTTGTTGGCACAAATTTTCCTCAATAAAGATGATATTATCCTTGTTGAAAGCCCGACATATCTGGGGGCGCTGAATGCGTTCAAGCTTTGCGATCCCCGCTTTGTAGATGTGCCGACGGACGAAAAAGGTATCATTCCCGAAGAATTAGAAAAAATCCTGGAAGAACATGGCGATCATGTTCGTCTGATGTATGTCATTCCGGAATTCCAAAATCCGACAGGGATTACCTGGCCTATCGAACGGCGTAAGGCGTTCATGGACATTATCAATAAATATGATTTCCCAGTCATCGAAGATGATCCATACGGCGAACTCCGGTATGATGGAGATGTTGTTCCGTCGTTGAAATCAATGGATGCAAAAGGCAACATTATTTTCTTGGGATCGTTCTCTAAGATTCTCATGCCGGGCCTTCGCGTAGCCTGGATGGTTGCCGATCCGGAAATCATTGATAAGGTCGTCAAGCTGAAACAGGCCGTCGATCTTCAATCGTCATCGTTTGCACAACGGCAGTGCTCCTATTACATCGATATGTTCGATTTGGATGGCCATGTCGAACAGATCAAGGCATTATATGGTAAACGCCGTACGCTTATGTATGATTCCATGCAGAAATATTTCCCTGAAGGTGTTACCTTTACGTATCCGGAAGGCGGCTTGTTTACATGGGTAACCTTGCCTGAATATATGGATGCAAAAGCAATCATGCCGAAAGTATTGGCTAAGAACGTTGCATATGTTCCTGGCGGACCGTTCTATGCAAATGGCGGACATGCAAATCATTTCCGTCTGAATTATTCGAATATGCCGGAAGAACGTATTGTAGAAGGCATCAAACGTCTGGCGGATGTATTGAAAGAAGAAATGGCTAAATAAGAATACATGAAAAAGAGAGCTGTGCGAATTCGTCATAGCTCTTTTTTTGTTTTATCTGCAGATAAAAATGAATTATAACTGGCAATGTACGAAAAGGAAGCGGTATGCATGAAATGGGGGAAGCGGCCGGCGGTTCATTCGGCCATGGCATTTATTATTTTTATGGGGATTGTCAGTCTCTTTTCGGATATGACCCATGAAGGGGCACGCAGTATCTATGGTAATTATCTCAGCCTGTTGGGGGCATCGGCTGCCGTTATCGGGTTTACCTGCGGTTTTGGCGAATTCGTCGGGTATTCATTACGATTTATTACGGGATATCTGGCGGACCGGACAAAGAAATACTGGCCGATGACGATTCTCGGATATGCTATCAATGTAATAGCGATTCCGCTGCTGGCTATTTTGCCGACAGATGGATGGTTTTGGGCAGCCGTATTCATTTGTACGGAACGGATTGGCAAGGCGATTCGTCAGCCGGCGAAGAACACACTGGTTTCATTTGCGGCCTCGCAGCAGGGGATGGGGAAAGGGTTCGCGATTCAGGAATTTATGGATCAGATCGGCGCATTTTTAGGGCCTGTATTGGTCTTTCTGGTCCTGGCATTTCATCAGGGCGATTTGTTGAATGCCTATACATTGGCGTTCGCCATTTTAGGGATTCCGGCAGCGGGGTGTATCACGGCGGTATTATTAGCGAGGAAGCATTTCCCCCATCCGGAAAGCTTCGAACCGCCGGTGAAGACCGACACAGATTTTCATGCGAAGAAGTCTTTTATATTTTATATCATCGCCGTGAGTTTGTTTGCCTTTGGGTTTACTGATTTTCCGTTGATCACGATGCATTTGGCTAATCAATCACAACTGTCAACGGAAGTGCTGCCGTTAACCTATGCCGCGGCCATGTTGATGGATGCGTTTGCGGCGTTAGCCTTTGGCTGGCTTTTTGATACGTATGGCATGAAGACGTTGATCGTGGCGGCATTGATAGCGGCGCCATTTTCTTATTTTATCTTTATGATGCATACCTTGACAGCGGTCTGGATCGGGGTCATTTTATGGGGCATCGGCATGGGGGCGCAGGAATCAATCATGAAGTCTGCCTTAAGCACCATCGTTCCCAAAACACACCGGTCTACCGGATTCGGCATTTTTGAAACATCCTTTGGTGTTTTTTGGTTTGCCGGCAGTTTTCTGTTAGGGGTTTTGTATGATATTTCCATTCCGCTGATGGTGCTGATATCCATAGGGGCGCAGGTGTTGTCCATTCCATTTTTTGTATATACAAATAAATTTATGCATACTGCGAAATGCAGTTTATGATGCAGTTCCTTTTATGAATTATGGAATACTCCCGTTTCATTCAGCAGGTAACATGATTACACTTGCTGATGGAACGGGAGTATTTTAGTATACATGACG
Source organism: Megasphaera sp. (assembly GCA_022641375.1). GTDB lineage: Bacteria > Bacillota > Negativicutes > Veillonellales > Megasphaeraceae > Megasphaera. Next base: position 24,452 of record JALCDF010000009.1, read on the forward strand.
CTGACATAGTTTATGGTACAGTGTATTTATTAGTATTAATGCTGTGAAGATACCATGTTTTTGTCGATGATGATATCCTGATCCCGGGCTTCGATTTTATCTATATTCCGGGCAAAGATGCCAGCTAAAATGGAACCGGTGATCTGATGGATCGCAGCACCTACGGCAGCGGGAATCGCAACGGCAGGAGTAAAGAAAACCGATACCAGTGAGATAGCCAGGGCATCGTTCTGCATGCCTACTTCCAGGGTTACAGAATGTTGCTGGCGTTTGCCTAAGCCCAATTTACCGGTAACAAAGTAACCGATGGCAAAGCCGAAGAGATTATGCAGCAGTACCATGACAATCATAAAGAATCCCAATTCGATAATCTTTTCACCGTTAATGGCGATAACTCCGCCGACAATCGTTAATACGGCAAACGCAGAAATCAGTACGAGAGCCTTTGATAATTGCATTAAATAGGATTCGCCTATGATACGATGTACGATAAGGCCCAATACTAACGGCAGGAGGATTACTTTCATGACGGTCATGGCCATGGCCATGAAGGAGACTTCCACCCACTGGCCGGCTAAGGCCCAAACCAGGAAAGGCATCATGATCGGAGCTAACAGAGTCGATACCGTAGTAATCGATACGGCCAGGGGCACATCGCCTTTAGCCAGGAAGCTCATGACGTTAGAGGCAGTGCCGCTGGGGCAGGAACCTAACAATACCATGCCTACGGCAAGTTCCGGCGGCAGTTGAAAAGCGAGGACCAGGAGATACGCGATAATTGGCATAATCGTATAATGACAGGTAGTACCGATGAGGACTTCCCGGGGCCGCTGGAAAATCAGTTTAAAATCCGTTGCATGCAAGGTCATGCCCATGCCAAACATAACGACACCCAATAATAATACCGTATTGGGTACGGCCCATAAAAAGGCGTTAGGCATAAAGTAAGCCCAGACAACGACGGCAAGGACGATATATGTTAAATACTTGCCGACAAAACCACTTAATTTTCCGATAATATTCATCATAAAAAATTCCTCCTCTGGAAAAAAACATAAATCCAAATACGGAAACGGCTTGATTGTCCCATAAAAAAATACTTTGCCTCTATGAAAGAGACAAAGTATTTTATACTCTGCGGTACCACTCTAATTGTCAATATAATTGACCACTTTGCGGACATCTCGGGATACACCTTGTAATGCCTGGTTGGATAACGGTTACCTTGCCGGCTGCGCCTACTTGTCAAAACGTTCAGGAAGCTGCTCCTGGGCGACTTCATGTCGTAGTATCATCCTGCTTTTCACCATTGGCAGGTCTCTGTTATGACGTTACGGACATTACTACTCCCAATCAACACTGTTTTGTATTTGTTGAAGCTTACTATACTCACATCTGTGTATAATGTCAACAAAACAGGCCTATAGTTTATACTTATTTTACAATGTATAATAATCATTTTATTTTTTAAGAATGGCGGAATAAAACATTTTTTTTTCAAGAATATAATGAAAAAATGATAATTAAACGTTTATTTGAAAAGACAAACAGAGTATATATACAAAAAAATGATGAAACTTATTGCATAATATATGCCATAGCGTTTTAAAAAATGAGGATTATGAGAACAACATTAGAATTATGTTAGAAATCATGAAACTGGCAGGAATTAAAATGATGCGGGGCGAACATGTGAGCAAAGACTATTTTCAGGAGGTATCAGGATGAAAAAAATAATTGCTCCGTTGGCAGTGCTGATTTGTGCGGCTGTATTTTCCTGGCAGAATGGATGGGGAGAAATGGCGGCATCGTCCGGTGAGTCAGCCGTTCCGACAGTAACAGAGCCGACGCCTTGTCAGACGTATGTATATATCAGCGGGGCCGTGCGAAAACCGGGACTATATTCGTTTTCCAAGGAAATACGCGTCGGTGATGTGGTCCATGAAGCGGGGAATATCGCAGCGTATGGCGATGACAGCGCCGTGAATATGGCCGAAAAGGCCCAGGATGGCATGCATATCCATATTCCCTATAATCTGGACGGCGTACCTGCCGGACCGGATGAGGCCAATGGCCTCATCAATCTGAATGAAGGAGATGAGAAAAAATTAACGGAATTACCGGGAATCGGTCCGGCTATGGCTAAAAACATCATCGAGTACCGGGGGACGCATGGCGCTTTTTCAGATATTGAAGAGTTGCGCAAGGTGAAGGGAATCGGGCAGTCCAAATTCAATGCGTTGAAGGATAAGGTAACCGTATGATATATGCCGGGGTTTTTATTGCCGGTGCATTTTGGATTGGGATTTTAGCGGGTGACAGGCTGGGGATTTCCGTATATATATGGGCAGCCGGTGCTTTTTGTCTGGGCACAGGAATCTTATGTTACCTGGTAAAAAAAGGTTTTCTGTGGACAGAATTAAAATCGTCAGGAATGTCTGCGCCAATTCGTATCATGGCAGTCGGAACAGCCTGCCTGTGTTGTTGTATGGGTGCGTGCCGGGTCCAGTGGGATTCACAGGTATATAAGGACCTTCCCCATCATATAGCCGGTGCCGAGGTATGTATCGAAGGACGAATTGAAGAAAAAGGATATTCGTTTACCAGCGAAAAAGGACGTATGACGCGGTATGTATTGTCGCTGGACCGGTATGCTTATCGGGATGAAGGGATATTTCAAGACGGCAGCGGCAATGTATATGTGACAATTCCAGAACGGATAGCAGCGCCGCTTCATTCCTGTATATCGTATACGGGCAAGGTAAAGGCGCTGACATATTACCGTAATGAAGGAATGTATGATAGCAGGCATCGTGATCAGGAGAAGAAAATATTCCTGAAATCGTATAATGACAAAGCTGATTGTATCCGGCTGCGGCAGGCACCAGCGGGGTGGCAGGCGGTAAGAGAACAGGTGCGTCAGCGGATAACCGCTGTCTTTTTGACGGTGCTTGATGCGGATGGAGCCCATATTTTAAGCAGTCTCCTTTTTGGCGGGTGCTATGATGAACTGCCGCCGTCCATATTGGAAAGTTTCAGCATTACCGGATTGATCCATATCCTGTCCGTATCGGGCTCTCATGTAGCGCTCGTCCTGGCGGCGGTGCAGACGCTGGGACGGGTCCTTCGATGGAGGGAAAATCATATCTTTTTCCTGTCTTCACTGCTGGTCCTGGTCTATGGCGCATTAGCGGATTTTACCGCCCCGGTGATACGGGCTTCGGTGATGGGGTTGGTTTGTGCGTATAGTTTGGTAGCGCGGCGGGAGTATACAGCAATTCATGCGTTGGCATTAGCTGTATTGGGGATGTTGTTGTACAGTCCCTGCCTTGCATATGACCTCAGCTTCCGTTTATCTTGCGGCGCTTCGGCAGGAATCGTCCTTTTGCAGCGGCAAGTGGGACAATGGTTGTCTTTTCTTCCATCCTTTTTGCGGGATGGTGTTTCTGTCTGTATTTGTGCCCAGGTTCTCTTAGTACCGCTGCTTTTTTTCAGTTTCCATGCGTTTCCTGTCTATTCTCTTATTGCGAACATAACTGTCGGCCCGGTACTGGATATGATCATCCTGTTGGGATTAGCAGCGGCGGTGACGGGCAGTGTGTTTTTGCCGGCAGGCCAGGCTGTTTTATGGATTATCAGGCCGTTGTTGATGCTGGCCGTCAAGGGAAATTATTTTATTGCTGATTTGCCGCATAGCCGGTTCTGGTCGGGGGCATTGACGTTTTCTTCTGTATGCGCCTGGTATTTGATCGTGGCCGCCGTATTCTTTTTGCCCCGTAAACGCCGCTTTCTTATAACTGCCGCCATATTGTTATGTTTGCTGCAGCCGGTATGGGAACAGCTGCATCGGGCCGATGTTACCGTGCGGGTTTTTGATATGGGAATGGATCGGGCAACCTGTGCCGTTTATAGTGATAATTCAGTGTATCTATGGTATAATAAAAGCCAATGGGCTAACCCGGAGCAGGTTGCCAGCGTATTGACGCCGGCCTTGCGTCATGCCGGTATTTTCCGCCTTAGCGGCTGTATCGTCAGCGGCAGTAACTGCGATAAAACAGCGGCGCAGGTGGCCAGCCAGTTTCCGATTGATGGCGGCTGTTCGGCAGCCAAGGCAGAAGAGCGGGTCATCGGCGGGGCTATTCCATACTATATATACATGAATGAATCGCCGGAAAGGTTTCCCCAGGGAACCTGTCTGGAAATCCAGTCGCTTCGAAGCATCAGCCAGTATTCCTTTCCGCAGGATGCGGCAGCCGTTATTATACATGGTAATACCGGCCAGGGTGACCGGTATACGGAGTGGCTGGAATATGCTTATTTTTATGATATTCCCCGGTTTTCTCCGGCGCAAGATGGTGAAATTACCGGTACGTATCGGCAGGGTATATGGACGTTTAAGACCTATGGTGGTGATATGGCATGAAATCCGTGGTCATTATATATGGCACGGAAGAGTATCTGATGGAAACAGCGCGCCATCAATTTCTTGCTCAATATAGTGAAGATGGAATGGCGCAGTCCTTTTCAAAAGATGGTGCCGCAGCGAAGGTGGCGGAGGCATTCGAAGCTACGAGCCTGTTTGGCGGCGGCGGTGCGGTGATTTGGTATGATTGTCCTTTTTTACCTGTGCGCCGTGGCGGTCGTTCGCGGAGTAAATTAACGAAAGAAGAGGAATGGTTTTTAGGAAAATTAGCGGCAGTTCCCGAAGGAAATGGTATTTGTTTTTATACGAAGGGAAAAATTGATACAGGCTGTATTTTTTATAAAAAAGTCATGGCATTCGCTGATGTAGTTCACGGCGAGGCTGTGACTGAAAAAACAATCATGCCGTATGTAAATCGCTTTTTAAAACAGAAGGGCTATGTCCTGACCAGCCGGGGTACTGCGTATCTGCGGGCTTTGTTCCAAACCTGGAGTGAAATTCCCCTGTTATATGTTTTTTCTGAACTGGATAAGATGTGTATTACCTTGCCGGAAGGAACAACGCAGGTGGATGTGAAAGATTTGAAACATTTATTTGCCGGCACGATGGAAAAGAATCTGTTTACGTTCATGGATTTTTTCCTGCACCGCGATGGTATTCATACCCTTCCTTTTACAAGCAGCCTTTTTTCCAAAACAGACTCTTTTTTGATGAATACGGGATACATGGCTTCCCGCCTGCGTCTGTTACTGTCTTATAAGGAATTGCAGCAGGCCCATATGGGGCGAAGCCAGATGGAATCGATCATGACGAAAATCAACAAGGGGCGCAGTGTAAAATATGTGCTTTTCCACTTGCAAAAAGTGGCATCTTGTTGGACAATAGAAGAGCTGGTTGAATTAATCAGCCGTATATTTATATTACAACGCAATATTCGCAGGGGAACGGCAGCCGTAGCTGATATGGTACCGCTTATCTGTCTGTATTGCAGCAATAAAGGCAGGGTTTGAGATTGACGGACGAAGAAAAACAACGTAAAGAACGAATGAAAGAATACCGCCGCCGTTACCGGGAAAAGCACGGCGTGAAAGTACATACCCATCATTGGGCTGCAATTGCCGGGGCCGCGGCCATTGTATGTATCCTTGGTTTTGGCAGTTTCTTTATTGCGCAGTCGAAGGCAGCCGCTATGGTTACCTTAGGAGGCAAGCCGGTATACGAATGGTCTGAAGATAGTATTAATGAATATTTGGATCAGCATGAAAAAGAACTGAAAAATAAAAGCATCGATTTAAAAGCACAGGATGTAAGCGAAACACTGAACTTGCGTAAGCTGGATGTGTCGATTGACAAGGACCGCATCGAAGATAATTTATATCTGGTCGGACGGCAGGGTTCACCTGTCCAGCGGGTAGCGGATGTAGTGACGACCTTACGGTTTGGTAAAGATGTGCCGTTATCTATCAAAGTAGATGATGAAAAACTGGATTCATTTATTGATGAAATGTATGATGCATATAATATCGATCCGGAAAATGCGTATGCATCGCCGAACAATGATAATAAAACCGTAACCATATACAAGGAAAAGGCCCGTATCGTCATCAATAAAGATGCATTGAAGGGCAAAATCGAAGATGATTTGCATCAGGGGGTTACGACCGATGTGGAAGTACCTATCGAAAACAGGGAAGAAGCATCGATTAAGGCCGGTGATTTAAAGAGTATCGATACGGTGTTATCGTATTATACGACACATTTTGATGATACGAATCAAAACCGCAATGATAACATACGCCTGGCGCAGAAAAAATTGAATCATGCGTTGGTACAGGCGCAGAAGGACTTTTCTTTCAATGATTATGTCGGTACCAGAACGACGGATAAAGGGTATAAGGATGCACCGGAGTATTTTGATAACAAACTGGTTCCCTCTCCCGGCGGCGGCGTCTGCCAGGTCAGTACGACGTTGTTCAATGCCGTCTTACGGGCAGGGTTGTTCATTGCCAGCAGGGCACCTCATTTTGCACCGGCGGCATATGTACCGGTAGGGATGGATGCGTCCGTTGCTGATGGATCTCTTGATTTTTCCTTTACCAATCCGTTCCAGCACCCGGTCTATGTGTATACAGTGGCGGAAGCCAATTCCGTGACGACATATATCCTGGGGAACCATGCGGATACTTGTACGACTGAATTCAAGACGACGAACTTAAAAAATCTGTCTCATGACATTATTTACAAGCATGATGACACGGTGACCGAAAATAAGCGGGAACAGGAAGGGTATGACGGGCACGATATTACGATTAAACGAACCGTATCATACAGTGATGGGGACCATTATTCCGATTTGATCGTATCGCATTATGCACCGAATGATGAAATCTTCCTTACCAATGGGGACGCATCAAAAGAAACCGTTTCTACGGCGGACCTGCAGCCTCAGGACATTCTTATCAATGCACCGCATGATATGATGCAAGCGGTTATGCCGCCTGTTGAAGAGACAGCAGATGACAGCAGCAGTGATGATGAATAGCTAAAAGCAGGAGAGCAGAGAGGAGATTTGAGACTCATTTCTGCTCTCTTATCAATATTTACGAAAATGACAGGAAAGGATCAGGATATGAAAGTTTGGCATATAATTCCCAAAGAAGAAGTCAATATTCCTGTTGCAGATAGGCGCAGTGTTCGTGTTGAAGAAATATGCGTAGGCGATAATGGGAAAAACTGGCGTATCAAAACGCAGTCTTCCTGGAATGTAACAGATGAGAAGCAGTTGACGACAGCTGTTAGTGCCTATTTGTCCCTTGATATTCCGATTCAGGTAGAAAATCAGGTGCTGGCTATTCATCATGGCGGCGATATACCACTCATGCCGGATGAAAATGATCCTATTGATACAGTTGCGGACATGTCTGCGGATGATCTGGAAGGCTATGACATACCACATGAAGATTGTTATGAGGCCTATGATGACGATGATGCGGTCCTGTATGATGATGACTATAAGAAAGCCTGCAAAGCCGCGGAAGAAGGACCTAAAAAATCGCGGCGCACATCTTCTGCCGGCAGCGGCAATGGCTGCAGCGACAGCCGGGTATGGCTGGGGAAAAGTTTCAGCGGTGACATAACCCCTATCAACGATGTACTGACGGAAGAACGAAATGATGTCATATTCAAGGGAAAAGTCGTTAAAGTCGATACGCGGGAATTCGATTCGGGCCGGGTACTGCTGCTCTTTCAAATTGCCGATAAGACCAACGGTATTTCCGTGAAGACGTTTCTTGATGTCGGTGGCAAGGGCGGTGGTAAGTACCGCCGCAAGAACAATCTGACCCAGGAAGAATATGACCGGTTGAAGGGACACATTACCGAAGGTACCTATGTACGGGTCCACGGCAATGTGCAGTTTGATAAATTTGAAAAAGATTTCGTTTTATGGGTCAATGATATCATGGAAGCGGATGGCGGTGCGGTGGAACGCCAGGATACTAATCCGACGCCGCGCGTGGAACTCCATCTGCATACCGTCATGAGTGATATGGATGCCCTCATTACGGTCAAACAGCTGATTAAAACCGTAAAGAAATGGAACCATCCGGCCATTGCCGTAACCGACCATGGCGTTGTCCAGTCGTTCCCGCTTCTCCAGGAAATTTCTACGGATAAGACCAATAACATAAAAGTTATTTATGGGATGGAAGGATATCTCTTCGATACGAAAATTGATGAATCATATCATATTATCATCTTAGCCAAAAATCAGGTAGGAATCCGCAATCTGTATAAATTAGTATCCATCTCTCATTTGAAGTATATTTACCGCGGACGGCCGCGTATTCCCAGAGCCGTGCTCAATGAATACCGGGAAGGGCTCGTCCTGGGCTCAGCCTGTGAAGCTGGCGAACTCGTCCGGTCCATGGTACAGAAAAAACTTCCGTACGAAGAGCTGAAGAAAATCGCGTCCTATTATGATTATCTGGAAATCCAGCCGCTTACGAACAATCAGTTCCTGGTCCGTGAAGGCTGGGTAGCGGATGAGGAAGGTCTCAGGGACATCAACCGGACGATCATCAAACTGGGCGATGAACTGGGAAAGATGACAGTTGCTACGTGCGATGCTCATTTTCTGAATCCCGAAGATAAGATATACAGGGAAATCCTGATGACCGGCAAGGGGTTCAAGGATGCTCAATTCCAGCCTGATTTGTATCTTCGTACGACCGACGAAATGCTGGAAGAATTTTCCTATTTAGGGGAAGAAAGGGCGCGTGAAGTAGTCATTACCAATCCGAATAAGGTCAACGATATGATTGAAGATGTCCGTCCGGTGCCGAAGGAAACGCTCTATTTTCCGCAGATTGCCGGCTCTTCCGACGCATTGAAGAATATGTGTTATGAAAAAGCACATCGCATATATGGCAATCCCCTGCCTAAAATTGTCGAAGACCGCCTGACAGAAGAATTTACATCTATTCTGGGACATGGGTTCGGGGTATTGTATTACATTGCCCACAAGCTGGTCAAGCATTCGAATGATGATGGCTATCTGGTAGGATCGCGGGGGTCCGTCGGGTCTTCCTTTGTGGCGACTATGTCTGATATCACCGAAGTAAACCCGCTGCCGCCTCATTATGTATGTCCGCATTGCCAGCATAGCGAGTTTTTTACAAAGGGTGAAGTAGGCGGCGGCTTCGACTTGCCTGATAAGGTTTGTCCGGAGTGCGGTACGCCTATGCATAAAGACGGCCATGACATTCCGTTTGCGATTTTCCTGGGATTCGATGGCGATAAAGTGCCGGATATCGATTTGAACTTTTCCGGTGAATATCATCCTAAAGCCCATAAATATACGGAAGAACTTTTCGGTAAGGATAATGTATTCCGGGCCGGTACAATCGGCGCTGTTAAAGATAAAACAGCATATGGATATGTGATGAAATGGGCGGAAGCGAAGGGCATCAAGGTCAATGATGCCTATATTAACAGCCTGGTCCGCGGCTGCACCGGCATCAAGAACACGACGGGACAACATCCGGGCGGAGTCATGGTTATTCCCCGGGATATGGATGTCCATCACTTCACGCCGGTCCAGTATCCGGCCAATAAAAAAGACAGCGGGATCATTACGACTCATTTTGATTATCATTCTATCGAAGGACGGCTGGTCAAACTGGATATCCTGGGACATGATGATCCTACGGTTATCCGTATGCTGGAAGACCTGACCGGGGTCAAAGCTACGTCTGTTCCGTTTGATGATCCGGCTACACTGAGTCTGTTCAGTTCAACGAAGGCATTGGGATTGACGCCGGAAGAATTGGGCTCCAAGGTGGGGAGTTTTGGGATTCCTGAATTTGGGACTACGTTCGTCCGCCAGATGCTGGTGGATACGAAACCGAAGACGTTTTCGGAATTGGTCCGTATATCCGGATTTTCTCATGGGACAGATGTCTGGCTGAACAATGCGCAGGACCTTATCACATCGGGGACCGTGCCGTTAAAAGAAGCTGTTTCCACCCGTGATGACATCATGAACTATTTGATCCAGCACAACATCAAGCCCAAGACGAGTTTTAAAGTCATGGAAAATGTCCGTAAGGGACGGGGCATCGATAAACTGAATAAACTGGGGCAGAAGACTACCGATTATGAAGGCGAATTGAAGGCGGGGAACATTCCTCAATGGTTTATCGATTCCTGTCATAAAATCGGCTATCTCTTCCCGAGAGCGCATGCCGTTGCCTATGTGATGATGGCTTTTCGTATTGCCTGGTTCAAAATCAATTATCCGCTGGCGTATTATTGTGCATTCTTTACCATCAGGGCAAAAGCATTCAAGCTGTCGGCGATGATCCATGGACTGGACGGCCAGGTGCGGGCCATGAAAGAAATAGAAGCAAAGGGAAAGAGCGCATCGAAAATCGAACAGGATCTCTATGCCGCCCTGGAGCTGGCCAAAGAGATGAGCCTGCGGGGTTTTTCCTTTATGAATGTCGATATAAATCATTCGGCGGCGACGAAATTCACTATTTGTGATGGCAAAATCCTGCCGCCGTTTACCGCTATTGACGGCTTGGGAGGCAATGTAGCTGAACAGATCGTGGCGGCCCGTAAAGATCATGAATTCACATCCAAAGCAGACCTGAAGCTGCGCGGCAAGGTCGCGCAATCGCTGGTAGATACGATGGGTGAAGACGGCTGTCTGGGAACATTGCCGGAAGATGAACAACTCGATTTATTTGCGATGTAATTTTTCTCGACAAATGCTCCGGCGTGTCTTATAATGTAAAATGAATTTATTACAATAACGTGTGAAAGTGAGAAAACAGGTGCTGCCATGAGTGTAAATGAAAAACTGAGGGATCATCTCCATGATCAGTTGTTTGACGCTATACTGGAATTACAGGATCGGGACGAATGTTATGAGTTTTTTGAAGACATTTGTACGATCCAGGAAATGCATGCCATTGCCATTCGGTTGGAAGTGGCCAGGATGTTGAAGGCGGGAGATATCTATGAAGATATCGTCAAAAAAACCGGTGCCAGCACAGCGACGATCAGTCGTATCAAACGGTGCCTTATGTACGGCAGCGGTGGATACAGTAAAATCCTGGACCGCATGGCCGGCAAGAATCCTGATATATTGAAAATCGAAGGAAGAAAAAATAAGGAGCGATAGCAGCATGAAAAAATTTTTTGGAGAATTTAAAGAATTTGCTATGCGCGGCAATGTGCTCGATATGGCTGTCGGTGTTGTCCTGGGAGCTGCGTTCGGTAAAATCGTGTCTTCCCTGGTAACGAATGTCATCATGCCGCCGTTAGGTGTCGTGTTGGGAGGAATGGATTTTTCCAATTTCTTTATCTGTTTACAGAGCGGCGTACACCCGGCTTCGCTGGGTGAAGCACAGGCACAGGGCATTCCGGTCATTGCCTATGGGATGTTTTTGAATACGGTCATTGAGTTCTTGATCATTGCCTTTGCCGTGTTCCTGGTTATCAGACAGATCAACCGCTTTTTCCCCAAACAGGAAAAGGTGGTACGGCTGTGCCCGTATTGCAAACAGCCAGTAGCAGATGATGCCGTACGTTGTCCTCATTGTACCAGTGAAATCGGTAATCAGAGAGGGTAGGATATGAAGTCGAAAATAAATGTTACTATTTTCCATAACGGGGATATGGATATTTTACGGGCCTCGGTGTATGAAGAACTATGGAAAGATTATAGTACTTTTAAGCGACGGGCTTCTGTGCAGACTGATAAAGGGACGGAGAAGGGCCGGTTCCTGGCACGCCGGTATGAACGGGCGGCCTTGTTGTCGTTGTATGCTTTTTTTGAAGGCGTAGTGGATAACTGGATGGATAAGATCAGCCAGGATCAGGTGGAATATCAGGGGTTGGAACAAGTCAGCCTGGAAGAGAAATGCCGCCATATTTTGCGATATTGTTTTTTCCAGACCTATACCCGGGCCAGTTTGGATTTTTCCCGGTTGTGGGAGTTTGTCCAGCGGTATGAACGGCATGATTTGTTACTGCTGGAATATGTGGATCACACCGTATTAACGGATTTGGAACAGGATATAGACGCATATTTTCATTTTGTCGAATCCATGACGGATTTAAAGCGTTTCCCGCCGGCGGACCGGTCAACCAATCATATCATCGACTCCCTTGGGGGCATGGTAAAAGGCTGCTGTAAATGATGACGGTAGTTGCAAATAACGGATAATGGTGATATCATAAACATATAATTCATAATAAATATTAGTTACAGTCTTTGAGGCATGGTGAGAAAGGGAAATCCTTTCGTATTCCTGACCGGCGGTATAGTCCGCGACCTCTTTTTAGAGTTGACCCGGTGTGATTCCGGGACCGACAGTATAGTCTGGATGGGAAAAGACTTAGGGCGCAGAAGCGTTTGTTTGCTGTGCCGTTCTCATGCATAAAAGACTGGCTTGCCAGTCTTTTTTTTATTTATTCAAATCAAAATGCCCCAGGGATGGAAAGGCGGGAGCAATATGGGAAAAAAATATTATATTGGATTTGATGCGGGGACACAGAGCGTGAAGGTCGCTGTCTATGACGAGGAAGGCAATTGTGTTGCCATGGACACGGATAAAACGCATTTGTCGTATCCTCATCCCGGCTGGGTCCAAATGGATATCGATGAATATTACCAGCTGGTCAAACAGTGCATGGCGTCATGCAGCCGGCAGATGAGGGAAAAGAAGCTGGATGTCAAAGCTGTGCAGTCATTGATGGGCGATGGCATCATCTGCGGTATTGCCGGTATTGATGATGACGGCCATGCCGTAACTCCTTTCGTTAACTATCTGGACAGTCGAACGGCGGAAGATGTGGAAGCATTAAAACAGCAGCAGCTGCCTATTTGGGCAACAGAAACGGGAAATGCTGAACCGAATGTCATGTTTCCGGCAATGTTTGCCCGTTGGTTCATCAAAAATGTCCCTGCATTTCATGATAACGGTGTAAAATTCACCCATAATTGTCCGTATATCATGATGCATCTGGCAGGACTCCGGGGACAAGACGCGTTTATCGACTGGGGCACCATGTCCGGCTGGGGATTGGGATATAATGTACTTACGAAAGAATGGTCACAAGCCCAATTGGATATTTTGGGGATTGACCGGAAATATATGCCCCGTATTGTAAAGCCCTGGGATATTATTGGCAGGTTGTGTGAAAAAGATGCGGCGGAAACGGGTTTTCCGGCGGGAATCCCTATCTGTGCCGGTGCGGGAGATACCATGGAATCCATGATGGGCAGCGGCATATTAGAACCGGGACGGGCTGTCGATGTGGCCGGCACGTGTGCCATGTTCTGTGCGGCTACGGATGGAATCGTGCCTGAATTATCTGTACCGGGGAGCAACCTCATCTTCAATTCCGGGACACTTCCTAACACCTATTTTTACTGGGGGATGGTCCGTACCGGCGGGTTGGCGTTGCGGTGGTTCAAAGATAACGTTGCCAAACATGAAGAGGACGAATATTATAGCAAACTGGATGAGCTGGCCCAACGATTTCCTGCCGGCTGCGATGGCGCCATGTTCATTCCGTATCTGACGGGTGGAAATGGATCCTATCCGCATGTACGCGGTACGTTCACGGGACTGACACTGGATTCGGATCAGGGTGCGATGTGGCGTTGTGTCCTTGAAGGAATCGGCTATGATTATATGGAAATAACGGATCGCTACCGTCATGCAGGGATTGACCTGACGCGGCTTATCATCACCGAAGGCGGCAGTCATGATGCGTTGTGGAATCAAATAAAAGCGGATATGCTGGATACGGAAGTAGGTACACTGGAAGTTGCCGGCGGGGCTGTTCCCACCAACTGCATCGTGGCAGCCTATGCGGCCGGGGATATACAGAGCCTGGATCAGGCATTGCGCCGCAGGTTGATCGTCAAACAGACGTTTTTGCCGCGCAAGGAAATTACGGCGATGTACCGCCAGCAATATCTACGACGTGAAGTCGTATTAAAGTCCTTGAATGAAGCGGAAAAAATGTAAGAAAATTTCAAAATTCACCATACATATCAGGAAAGAAAATGAAAAAATAAATTGTGAATGCATGCTAAAAGTTCATAGTATCACATAGTTTGATGACATTTTTCTATTGAATAATGAGAAATATGTATTTGACTACGCACATTTTGCGTAAAACGCATATAACATATTATGATTTTTTAAAATACGAGCTTTTTTTAGTGGATTTTTTCACAAAACGTGTTATACTATGAATGTAAGCAGTGCATCTTATTTAAAACGTGCGTGCTTTTTTTTGAGAAGTATAAAGTGAAAAAAATCACGCGAATAAGGAGGAGTTTGAAATGTTTTGTAAAAAAGTAATGGTAATTGGTGCTGGCACTATGGGTTCAGGTATTGCTCAGGTATTTTTGCAACATGGTTGCTCTGTTGTTTTCAATGATATTAAAGATGAATTCATTGAAGGTGGCAAAGGCAAATTGAAAAAATCCTTTACTAAATTGGTTAGCAAAGGCAAAATCGACCAGGCTGAAATGGATTCCTGCATGGGCCGTGTTTCCGGTTTTGTAACACGTACAAAAGAAAATATGGCTGATATCGATCTCGTTGTAGAAGCAGCTATTGAAAACTTGAAAATTAAATCTGCTATCTTCAAAGAACTCGATGAACTCTGCCGTCCGGATGCTATTCTTGCTTCGAATACTTCTTCCCTGGCTATCACGCAGATTGCTGCTGCTACCAAACGCCCGGACAAAGTTATCGGCATGCACTTCTTCAATCCGGCACCTGTCATGAAATTGATCGAAGTTATTAATGGTATTGCTACTTCTGAAGAAACATATGAAAAAGTTGCTGAATGCTCGAAAGCACTCGGTAAGACTCCTGTTAAAGTTGCAGACTTCCCGGGATTTGCTGGCAACCGTATCGTTATTCCGATGTTGAACGAAGCAATTCAGGCTTTGATGGAAGGCGTAGCTTCCAAAGAAGATATCGATAATGTTTGCAAACTCGGTTTCAATCATCCGATGGGACCACTCGCTCTTTGCGATTTGATTGGTAACGATGTTGTTCTCCATGTTATGGAAGTTCTTTATGAAGGCTTCGGCGATTCTAAATATCGTCCGTGCCCGTTGTTGAAAAAATATGTAAACGCTGGTTACCTCGGCCGTAAGACTGGCAAAGGCTTCTACGATTACAATAAATAAGTTTTATTTAATCTGTGGTGGTATTGAATAAGGTTTATTTCGTGTACGACATACAAACAGGGACGTGGGATATCACGATATCACGTCCGCTGTTTGTCTCAATAACATTGTAAACTGATTGAAACAGGAGGGTCTCATAATATGGCATATGAAAATATTATTTACACGGCAGAAGATGGCATCGCTACTATTACCATTAATCGTCCGAAGGCACTGAATGCGTTAAACCTGGCTACTGTTTTGGAATTAAAAGATTGCGTTGCTAAAATCGCTAAAGATACAGACAACGTTAAAGTTGTTATCATCACCGGTGCAGGTGCAAAATCCTTTGTTGCTGGCGCTGATATCACGGAAATGGCAACCATGAATCCGCCTCAGGGCCGTGCATGGGCACAAGTAGGGCAGGGCGTATTTACCGATATTGAAAACATGCCTCAGCCTGTTATCGCTGCTATCAACGGTTTCGCTCTCGGCGGCGGCTGCGAATTGTCCTGCGCTTGCGATATTCGCTATTGCGCTGAAAACGCTAAATTTGGCCAGCCTGAAGTAGGTCTTGGCATTACTCCTGGGTTTGGTGGTACACAGCGTTTGGCTCGTACTATCGGCCGCGGCGTAGCAAAAGAATGGATCTACACAGGTTCCATGTATGATGCTGCTGAAGCATATCGCGTTGGTTTGGTCAACAAAGTAGTTCCTCAGGAAGAATTGATGCCTGCAGTTACTAAATTGGCTAAGACAATCGCTAAGAAAGCTCCAGTTGCTGTTCAGATGTCTAAAGCAGCTATCGTAAACGGCATGAACTGCGATGTTCATACAGGTATCAATTACGAAGCTGAAGTATTTGGTATTTGCTTCTCCACTTCTGACCAAAAAGAAGGCATGGGTGCCTTTGTTGAAAAACGTAAACCTGCTTTCACAGGTAAATAATCGATTCATTGTAAACATGTAAACCCAAATAGTGTGATGGTTATCTTTTGATAATCATTGCACTATTTTTTATGACAGCAGATGCTCCAAAAGTCTGGGGAATAGGCGTCCGTATTAATTAGAGGAATGTATGGTCCATGTGTAAGAAAGAGAAATATATCACACGATATGGTACGTATTGGATACAACAAAAATATTTGACTTTTTGACTTTATGTATTGACAAATGGTCAATGGTATGCTATCTTATACATAGAAATTGGCACTCATATATACAGAGTGCTAATAGGGAACAGAGGTGATATCAATGGAGTTGAATGAAAGAAAACAAAAAATATTGCAAGCTATCATTCAAGACTATATCACGTCTGCCGAACCCGTAGGATCCCGGACTATTGCCCGTAAATATGGGCTGGGTGTCAGTGCGGCGACCATTCGTAATGAAATGTTTGATTTAGAAGAAATGGGATATTTACGGCAGCCTCATACGTCAGCCGGCAGGGTACCTTCTAT